>JAHBWE010000031.1 GCA_019637155.1 Labilithrix sp.
CCGGCCGCGAAGCCGCCGCCGCCTGCGTCGAAGCCTGCGCCTCAGGCCGCGAAGTCGGCGCCCGCGAAGCCTGCGGCGAAGAACGCCTCCTCGAAGTCGTCCACGCCGCGAGGGCCGCGCATCCCGGAGAGCGCCGCGCGCCGCGCGATCGCGAGCGGCCCCACCTACGACGAGACCGCGCTCGGCGCCGACACCCCCGAGCTCCGCGCGCTCGCGGCGGCGGAGCGCGAGCTCTTCCCGCCCTCGCAGCGCGACCTCTCCTCGCCGTGGCCGGAGGAGCTGCCGTTCCCGGTCGCCGCGACCGACGACAAGCCGCGCGTGCACGCGTCCGGTCTCCCGCCCGCCCCGCCGCCGAGCGCGCCGCCGGTCACGTCGGAGAGCGGCAAGGACCTCGCGTGGCTCGCGACGCTGAACCTCCCCGATCTCCCTGTGCGCTGGGACGGGCGCGTGGTGCGGTACCTCGAGTTCTTCAAGGACGATCCGCGCGGCCGCGCGACGTTCACGCTCTGGCATCGCCGCTCGGGGCGCTACATCGCGCAGGTGCGGCGCACGCTCCGGAACAAGAGCCTCCCCGAAGACCTCGCCGCGCTCGCGATGATCGAGAGCGGGTTCACGCCCACCGCGCGATCGCCGGTCGGCGCGCTCGGCATGTGGCAGTTCATGGCCGAGACCGGCAAGATCTACGGCCTCATGCAGGACCGCTGGGCCGACCAGCGCATGAACGTCACGATCGCGACCGAGGCCGCGGCCGATCACCTCTCCGATCTCCATCGCCGCTTCGGGAGCTGGGACCTCGCGATGGCGGCGTACAACATGGGCTACGGCGGCGTGCTGCAGGCCGTGCGCCGCTACAACACGAACGACTACTGGGCGCTCTCGAAGCTCGAGGGATCGCTCCCGTGGGAGACGACGCTCTACGTCCCGAAGATCCTCGCCGCCGCCGTCGTCTCGCGGAACCTCGCCGCGTTCGGGTTCCAGGACGTGCAGCAGGACGCGGCGCTCGAGGGCGAGGAGGTGATGGTCGCGCCCGGCACCGCGCTCGCCACCGTCGCGCAGGCCTGCGGGACGACGACGAAGGAGGTCGAGGCGCTCAACACGGAGCTCCGCGCGTCGCGCACGCCGCCGTCGACCGAGGACTGGCGCGTGCTCGTCCCCGCCGGCAAGGCGGCGGGCTGCAGCGCGAGCCTCGCGAAGGCGCGGAAGGAGGCGCCGACCGAGCACTACACCGTCCGCTTCGGCGAGACGCTCGAGCAGGTCGCGCAGGCGCGCCGCACCACCGCGGCGAAGCTCGTCGATCTGAACGCGATCCAGCCGGGTGAGGTCATCCGCGGCGGCACCGTCCTCATCGTCCCGAAGATGGATCCGAACGCGCCCGCGGTCGCGGACGCGAAGACCGATCCGAAGAAGAGCGCGTCGAACGACAAGCCCGCCGTCATCGTCCCGCAGGACCTCTTCGTCTACCCCGATCGCAAGCGCGTCTTTTACCGCGTGCAGGTCGCGGACACGCTGAAGGACGTCGCGACCGCGTTCAAGGTCGGCACCGACGAGCTCCGCCGCTGGAACGACATCGATCCGTCCGCGCGCCTGGTGGAGGGCATGACGCTCCAGGTCTTCGCCCCGCCGTCGTGCGACCTCTCGCAGATGGTCGTCCTCGGCGAGAGCGACGTGCACACGATCGTCGCCGGCACGGAGGAGTTCTTCCGCCACTGGGAGGAGAAGGGCCGCCGCCGCACGGTCGTGACCGCGAAGGCAGGCGAGACGATCGAGCAGATCGGGCGCCGCTTCGGCGTGTCGCCCGCGCTGATGGAGCGCATCAACCGCCGCGGTCGCCGCGAGACCCTGTCCGAGGGCGAGCGCGTCGTCGTGTGGAGCCCGGGCCCGTCCGCGCCGCTCGCGGCGGACGCGCCGCAGCTCGCCGCCCTCGCGAAGCCGCCCGTCGTCCCCGAGCGCACGCCCCCGCTCGACAGCGCCCCCGCGCCGTCGCTCCTCCCCGCGCTGCCCTGACGCGATAGAATGACCGGGTGCGAAGGCTCGCGCCCCTCTTGCTCGGTCTCTCCGCCGTCGCGTGCAACGCGGTCGTGGGCTGGGGCGACCTCACGCGCGTCCGCGCGTCGGCGGAGGGCGAAGAGGACGGCGGCGACGAGGAGCCGACCGATCCGCAGAAGCCCGACGCCGCGCCGAAGGACGACGCCGGAGGCCCGCGCTGCGACCCGAACAAACCGTTCGGCGCGCCGGTGCCGCTCGCGGGCATGTCGACGTCGGTGCACGAGACCGGCGCGGCGCTGACGGGCGACGAGCTCGAGATCTTCTTCCAGCGCACGAGCGGCCTCGACGGCGGCACGATCCTCCGCGCGACGCGGACCTCGATCGACGTGGACTTCGATCCGCCGCAGGAGGTCACCGAGCTCGGGACGTCGGGCCTCCTCTACAGCCCCTCCGTCACCGCCGACGGCCTCTCGCTCTTCTACGCGCAGCTCGATCCGCAGAAGGGCTTCCGGATCATGAACGCCACCCGCACGACGCGGGGCCGCCAGTTCGATCGCATCCTCGACGTCGCGCGCATCGCCGCCGGCGCGGAGGACACGTTCCCATTCGTCACCGGCGACGGTCGCGCGCTCTTCTTCACGCGTGACATCGCCGCCAAGCGCGGCCGCATCTTCCGCGCCGAGCGCGACGACCTCGGCGAGTACGTGCAGCCCAAGCAGGTGGACGAGCTCGCGTCCTCCGCGGCGGAGGAGTCCGTGGCGGTGACGGCGGACGGGCTCCGCGTGTTCTTCGGATCGAGCCGCGCGGGCGGCCTCGGCGAGATGGACATCTGGACCGCGCGCCGCGACAAGGACACCGACGCGTGGTCGAACATCGAGCTCGTCCCGAACGTGAACACGGCGGAGACGGACTGGCCGCACTGGGTCTCGCCCGACGGCTGCCGCCTCTACCTGAGCAGCGTCGGCGCGCAGCCCGGCGACATCAAGATCGCGACGCGCCCGCGTTAGAACTTGTAGTTCACGCCGACGCCGAGGATGAGCGCGCGCGCGGCGTAGAGCCCGCCGTTGATCTTCTCGGTGTCGGTCGGGTTGCCCTTCACCGGGTTGACGCGCGGGACCTGCGCCTCGGCGGGATCGACGCTCGTGCCGTTCAGGAGCGCGAGGGCGGCGAGGGCGTCCATGCGCCAGTGCTGCCCGATGTGGAGGCCGCCGCCGACGCTCGCGACGACCTTGTCCGCGTCGTACGTCTGCGGCGCGACCCACGCCCGCGGCACGCCGCTCGTCTCGTACGAGATGCCGGCGCGGAGGTCGATCCAGTACTCCTTGAGCAGGTTCTTCAGCGAGTACTCGGTCCCGAGGCGGATCGAGTTCGAGTCCTGGAAGTTCTTCGGCAGCGAGATCGGCGCGACGCCGAAGGGGCTCGGGAAGCCGGTGATGTCGTGGAGCTTGATGTTCGAGGGGCGGATGTCGATCGAGTCGTGCATGCTCCAGAACTCGCGGACGTAGGCGAGCTCGATGCGGAGGCGCGACGCGTCGCCGAAGTCGGTGCGGAGCTCGGCGCCGACGCGCGCGACGGCGGGGAGCACGAAGCGGACGTTCGCGTCCTCGCCGACCTGGCGCGCGTTGTCGAAGGGCGCGGCGGTCGGGAGGCGGACCTTGATCTTCGCCGGCGCGTTCACCCAGAACGGCAGCTGCCCCGAGACGCCGAGGCGCAGGTACTTCGACGGCTCCGCGATCATCCCGAGGTTGCCGCTCGGCGAGACGATGGGGCCGACCGCGAGCTGGCTGAAGGCGTCGTACTGCGGGTCCTCCGGCGCGCCGATGAGGCGATCGGGCGGGCTCGCGCTGAACACCGTCGTCGCGTTGAAGTTGCCGACGAGCGCCTGGAGGCCGAGGCCGACGCGGAACTGCTCGATCGGCTTGTAGGCGAAGTAGCCGCCCGCGACGACGAGCGCCGAGCCCTCGAGCGAGACGAGCGAGTACCGCGAGGGGGCGGGCTGCCCGTTCACGTTGAGCGGGTAGCTCGCGATCGCGGTGTACGGCGCGAAGATGCCGATCGCGGCGGTGTACTCCTTCTCCTTCCCGAAGTTGTAGGAGCCCGCGATCGTGGGGATCGGCAAGAACGGCGAGCTGCCCTTCACCTGCGGGAAGTCGATCTGCCGCACCGTGCCGCCGGCGTCGGTGACGAGCGTGCTGCGCGTGTACTCCGCGCTGAAGTTGAGCCACGAGAAGTCGACGAGGACGCTGGAGCCCGCGTCGGCGAGGCCGGCCGGGTTGTACCAGATCGCCCCCAGGTCATCGGCGCCGGCGACGAACGCGCCCCCGCGTCCGAGCGGACGAACGCCGCGATCGGTCATGAACAGACCGCCCGCCTGCGCGCTCGACGAACCGAGCAGCACCGCGACGCCGAGAAGGAAGCTCCGGGACCTCACGCCTCCCGGCAGCGTACCGTCACTTCAGGCCGTTTCGTACGACTTCGTAGAACTGCTCGAGGCCGCGCTGCGGGTCGACGAGGAACTCGACGACGTTCTTGCTCATGTTCGCGTAGTCGGGCTGGCGGAGCGTGCCGTCGTACGGCTGGGTGGGGTCCTCGCGGTTCACGTCCGCGACGACGTCGATGATCACCTCGAGCGGGGTCTGGCCCTTGAAGTCGCCGTCCTTGATCGGCGTCACGACGCGCGCGAGGACGGAGGCGATGACCTGGTTCGGGTCGACCTCGTTGCGGCAGATCTCCTTGCCGTCCTTGTCGAAGTACTTGCCGCTCATGCGCGCGAGGAGCGCCATCTGCGCGTCGACGAGGCTCTTCTCCTTCACGCGGCCCTTGTCGTCGTAGGTCGAGCCGTCGACTGCGGCGGCGGCGACCTTGAGCAGCGGGATGAGGTTCTCGTCGTCGCGGAGGATCTGGAGCATGTCGTTCGTGGAGGCGAGGACGCTCCCGAGCGCGTCGTTCTGCGACGCGGCGTCGACGAGGTACTCCATCATCCGGTTCATCTCGCGGCGCGCCTCGGGGTCCTTGCGCATCGCGTCCATGACGTCGATGCCCGTCGTCGCGAGCGGGCCCGCGAGCGAGTCGGAGGCCTTCTCCACGAGCTCCTTGCGCGCCCACTCGCAGGTGGGGTGCGCGACGTTGTCGTCGAGCGGCGCGGCGAACGTGTTGGGGCAGTGTGCCCAGAGCTGCGAGCGCAACAGGTCGAGGATGACCGGCGTCATCTTCGGGATGCTCGGGTTCTTGAAGGAGCTGTTCGACTTGATGCCGCTCACGCCGAGGAACTGGTCGACGAGCTGCGAGCGCGCGCGCCGCCACCCCGCGCGGCGCTCCTTGTCGTTCGGGTTCTGCTCCTCGTACTTGTCGAAGGCGAGGTCGATGCCGAGGAGCGCGTTGGTGAGGAGGTAGGCCGGCGTCACCTGCGGCACCGTCGTGCCGTCGTTGCGCGTCGTCGTGACGTTGCCGGCGCGGTCGGTGAGCCGCTGCGCCTTCGCGCGGTCGGGGTCGAGCAGCGCGCGCGTGGCCGCGGCGGCGACCTGGATGCCGGAGAGGAGCTCGACCTGGTTCTCCGGGCAGACGCCGCCCTCGCCGGGCTGGACCTTGCAGGTCTTCACCGTGAGCGTCTCGAGCGCCTTCGTGAGCTCGCCGAGCGCGGGGACGACGTCGCCGCCGAAGGCCTCGGAGACGACGCCTTCGTAGCTGACCATGTCGTCGCGCGGGCAGTCCTTGCCGCCGGGAAGCTTGCACTCGCCGACCGACGCGTCGGGCCCGGGGAAGTGCTTGTAGAGCGAGGCGGAGAGCTCGAGGAAGAGGTCCTCGCGGCCGTGCGCGACGAAGGCGCTCACGAGCGGCTTGATCGCGTCGTAGAAGCCGAAGCTCTCGAGCGGGAAGAGCCCGTCCGGGTTGCGCTGCTGGAGCCACTCGCCGTCGGCGCAGTTGCGGAGGCCGCGGACCTTGCCGTCGGGGCGCGCGTCCTTCGCGTCGGGGGCGGGGTCGTCGATGATGCGCTCCGGGCACGCCGCGGTGCCCATGAACTCGCCCTGGAGGTCCTTGATGAAGGTGTTCGACTTCTGGTTCTTCGTGTCGTTCTCGAGGTCGAAGAACACGAGGCGGTTCAAGAAGCGCGGCGTCGGGGCGATCGCGGTGCCGAAGCCGAGGACGCCGCCGCCGGTGGGGTACATCCCGAGGATGCCGGCCGAGGCCTCGATGAGGCTCCCGGACGACGCGGCCGAGAGCACGCTCTTCCGCATGAAGATCGTGCCCGGGCGGGGGTCCACGTTCGCGGGCGCGTTGTGGTAGCCGTCGCCGATCGAGTCGACGTAGAAGACGCCGAGGTCGTCGATCTTGAAGACCTCGCACTCCTTGAAGGTGAGGAACGGGATGTCGGGGAGGCCGTCGACGTGGAGCTTCGCGTCGGGCTTGTTGCACGCCGCGACCCCGACCGTGTCGCTCACGGTCTTGAGGAACTGCATCAGCGCGCTGCGGTTGTCGCCCGTGATCGGCGCGCCGCGGTCGACCGGCGTCTTCGGGTCGCTCTTGCTCTTGGTCGTGAGGTTGAGCGCGGGACCGTTGATGTCGTCCCGGTCGTAGGTCATGTGGTCTTTGAAGCTCGCGAACTTCGAGAAGATGACGCCGAGGTTCTGCGACTCGGGCGCGGCGAACGCGGCGAGCACGTCCTCGAGGAGGCCCGGCTCCTTCACGAGCTTCGCCATGATGTCGAGCTGCTCGTCCCAGAACGTGGACTCGCGCGGGATCTTCGCCTCGTCGTGCTTCTGTGCGATGTCGAAGGCGGTGTTGATCGCGCCGGTGACGCGCGCCATCTCGCGGCTCTTCGTCGTGAAGAGCTCCCGCGACATCGAGAGCGTGAGGTCGGCGGTCTGGTCGCCGAGGATCGTGCCGAGCGCCCACATGACGTCGAGCATCGGCGACTCTTTCGTGCGGATGCCGTCGTAGGACACCTGCACGCCGTCGGCGTACGTCTTCGTCCGCGTCTCGCGCGGGCCCATCATGATCGGCAGGCCGCCCATCATGTCCATGAGCGTCTCGTGCTTCGCAGCGGGGTCGCTGTTCACGAGCGGCTTCATGTCCTTCATCATCTGCGCCGCGAACGTGCGGCTCGTGTCGATGTAGTCGTAGAGCAGGCCGCCGCCGGCGATCGCGCGGCCTTGCCCGTCGCGCGAGAACTCGGGGCTGCCGGCGAAGGCGAAGGGGGACGGGGCGAGCGAGCCGTTCGCGGTCTTGAAGTTGCCGACCTCGTCGACGTCGGGCAGCCCGTCGTCGTTCGCGTCGAGGAAGGGGGCGGGGACCTCGCCGTTGCGGACGCGCGCGTAGCCCCGCGAGTCGCGGCGGACGATGAAGCGGGAGGGGCCGTTCACGAACGCGTCGTCGTCCGTGAAGAGGACCTGCTGCAGCATCTCGATGTTGTCGCGCGGGCGCGAGATGAAGACGCGCCCGGTCGGGTCGGGCCGCGTGACGAGGGGCGGGAGCGGGTCGTCGGGCTTCACCGCGAGGAGCTCCTCGTGCGCGACCTCGAGCATCTTGTTGAACGCCGCGTTCGCGGGGCCGGCGATCGGGACGCGGTTGCCGTCGGCGTCGCGCTGCGGGTTCAGCTCGTACGGCTTCGAGTCGGCGGAGAGGAGGCGGAGGCTCGCGTTCGAGAGCTCGCGGAGGTGGGGGTACGCGACCATCGGCCGCGCGACGCCGAGCGCGGTCTCGATCGGGCGGTAGCCCTGGCGCGCGCTGATGCGCTGCCACGCCTTCTGCGCCTCCTCGTCCTTCTGGAACACGTCGACGACGCGCGCGAGCGAGGACGTCGACTGCGGGAGCGTCCCGTCGGTGTACAGCTCGCCCATGCGGCCGAGCATGTCGGCGAGCTGCTCGGTGAGGAGCCCCTCGCCGCTCTTCGCCGGCGCGTCGCAGCTCTTCGTCGGGTCGGCGTGGTCGAGGTCCTTGATCGGGATCTTCTCGTCGGCGGGGAACGTCGCGTCGAGCGCGCGAATGAGGTCGTCGCGCCGCCGCGCGAGCGCCTCGATCTTCCCGCACGCGCGATCGCGATCGACGCGCTGCTTCTCGACCGAGACGGGCTCGCCCTTCGTGTTGACGGCGCCCTCGGTCAGCGGGGGCAAGAGCGTGCGATCGACCTTGTCCGCGAACTCGCCCCCGGCCGGCTTGTGACAGACGCTACGGAACGACGCGCCGGTGAGGTCTTCCCGCAGCGCCTGCGCCGCGACGCGGTCGCAGAGGACGCCGTACATCTCCTGCCCCACCGACCCCCGCGCCGGGAGCTCCCGCGTCGTGTCGAACTCGTGGCACGCAGGCGCGACCGTCGCGACGAGGGCGATGCCGACGACGCCGAGGAGGCTGACGCGCCGCGCCGTCGTTCGTGCCCCATGGGTATCCGAATCGGGATGACTGGAGGATCCGTTCTGATCCAGATCACATCGGGTAGAGTCGGGGGACTCTGGTTTTGCGGCGTTCGGACTCCGTCGCATCAAGACACCCTCTCTTCACCAAGCGAAAGACGCGCCATGTTCGAGAAGACGACCGCCATCGTGCTTGCCGCGGGGCAGGGCACCCGCATGAAGAGCTCGTTGCCGAAGGTGATGCACACGGTGGCGGGTCGGCCCCTCGTTCATTATCCCGTACGCGCGGCGCTCGACGCCGGATGCGCGAACGTCGTCGTCGTCGTGGGACATGGCCGGGAGCAAGTCGAAGCATATCTGGCAAAGGCGTTCGGATCGAACGTCACGACGGCGGTGCAGAAAGAGCAGCGGGGGACGGGGGACGCGGCGAAGGCGGGGCTCTCCGGCGTCGGCACATCGTGCGAGCGCATCCTCCTTTTCTACGGCGACGTCCCGATGCTCCGGGCGGAGGACATCGGGCCGGTCGCGAAGAAGCTCGACGAGGCGCCGGACGCGGCGGTCGCGATGGCGACGTGCACGATCGACGATCCCACCGGCTACGGCCGCGTTCTCCGCGACGCGAAGGGCGAGATCGTCGAGATCCGCGAGCACCGCGACCTCGAGACGGACGCCGAGAAGGCGACGAAGGAGTGGAACCCCGGCATCTTCGCCGCGAGCCGCGCCTTCTTCGAGGAGGCGCTCGCGACGCTCGAGCCCAACAACGCGCAGGGCGAGTACTACCTCACGGACATCGTCGCGTACGCGATCGAGAAGGGGAGGCGCGTCGTCGGCGTGCACTCCGACGCGGCGGTGATGGACGGCGTCAACGACCGCCACCAGCTGGCGCAGATCGACCGCGCGATGGTGGAGCGCATCGTGAAGAAGCACCGCGTCGCGGGGGTGACCATCCGCGACGGCGCGCGCATCGAGGACGGCGTGACGATCGAGCAGGACGCGACGATCGAGAGCTTCGCGGTCCTGCGTGGAGAGACGAAGATCGGCAAGGGCGCGCTCGTCGACGTCGGCTGCGTGCTCACGAACGCGGTCGTCGACGCGGGCGCGGCGCTCAAGCCGTACAGCGTGGTGAGCGACGCGGTGGTCCGGACGCGCGCGCAGGTCGGGCCGTTTTCGCACTTGCGTCCCGAGAGCGAGGTCGGGGAGGAGGCGCACGTCGGCAACTTCGTCGAGCTGAAGAAGACGCGGCTCGACAAGGGCGCGAAGGCGAACCACCTCGCGTACCTCGGCGACGGCTTCGTCGGCGAGGGCGCGAACATCGGCGCCGGCACGATCTTCTGCAACTACGACGGCTTCTCGAAGCACGTCACCCGCATCGGCAAGGGCGCCTTCATCGGCTCCGACTCGCAGCTCGTCGCCCCCGTCACGATCGGCGACGGCGCCTACGTCGGCACCGGCACCACCGTGACGAAGGACGTCCCCCCCGACGCCCTCGCGATCGGCCGCGCGAAGCAGGAGAACAAGGAAGGCTACGGCCCCCGCCTCCGCGCCCGCTTGAAGGCGGAAAAGGAAGCCCGCGCCGCAAAGAAGACCTGACGCCACCGCGCCGCGCCCGCCCCTCCGCCGCGCCTGCGTCGCCTCTCCATCCGGTTGCCGCGCGCGGGGCCGTGTCGCCGCCTCTCCGTCTCGCTGCCGCAGCCGTGTCGTCGTCCGCTTCCGTCTCGTTGCCGCTCCCCGCGGCCGTGTCGTCGTCCGCCTTTCCGTATCGTTGCCGCGCGCGTGGATGAGGACGTCGTAGGTGAGGAGGCCCACCCGCGCCCCACGCGATCACGCCGAAACGTGAGACGACGTCGTGCGGGCCCAAAAAAAGAAAGCCAACCGCGCCCCCGCCGAAGCTTGCGGTGGCACCGGCCACGCGCCGCTCGCATATGCGCCGCCGCATCGCGTTGAAGCGGCGGGGAAAAGCTTCGCACCGCGCGGCTGCATCGCGTCGAAGCGGCGGGGGGAGAAAGCTTCGCACAGCGCCGCTGCTTCGCGTCGAAGGGGGGCGGGAGTCTCGTTGCGTGCGGGAACAAATTTCGGTGCGTCGTCGTCGTGGGGGCATGCGGCGCGGGATCGGCATCGGCGCGTTCGTCCTGCTGCTCGTGTGTGCGTGTGGGAAGTCGCGGCGTGTGATGGAGGTGAGCAGCAGCGGCGAGGGGTCGGGCTTTCATCCTGTCGAGCTGGATTGCGAGCCGTCGGGGCCTCCGCGGCGCTTC
Source organism: Labilithrix sp. (assembly GCA_019637155.1). Classification (NCBI taxonomy): domain Bacteria; kingdom Pseudomonadati; phylum Myxococcota; order Polyangiales; family Labilitrichaceae; genus Labilithrix; species Labilithrix sp. The sequence continues at coordinate 10,586 of JAHBWE010000031.1, forward strand.
GAGATTCCGGCGCGGACGGCGGCGCTCGAGGAGGTCGCGACGCTCTCGAAGGTGCCGCAGGCCTTCGCCGCCGACCGGCGTGCCGTCTACTGGATCGACGACCTCCACGCCGTGCGGCGCGCCGAGCGATCGATGGTGACCGGATGGAACGTGCAGGAGCTCGCGCGCGAGGAGGAGCAGATCCTCGACCTCGCGGTGACGGCCGGCCGCGTCTACTGGACGACCACGCGGAGCGGCAAGCACTTCACGCTTCATGCGCGCTCGAAGGAGACGGGCGAGCGCTGGGTCCAGGAGGTCGAGTGGCCGGCGATGTCGAAGCTCGCCGTCCATGACGGCAGCGTGGTCTGGCTCTCCGAGCGCGGGCTCCGCGACGTCGACGACGAGATGCGCGCGAGCTGGACGTACGGGATCCCGATGCGTGACGGTGACCCTCTCCGCGCGGTCCTCGCCGTGGACCGCGCGCGCGTGTTCGCGCTCTTGCCGCTCGGCATCTACGCCGTCGAGCGCGGGCGGCAGGAGCCTCCGCGCCGGCTCTCGCAAGGGGTCACCGCCGTCGCCGCCGCGACCGACGGCAGGTTCCTCTACTGGCTCGAACGCGGCGAGTCGAGCGAAGCGCTCGAGGAGTGTAGGCCGTGCAGCATGGGGTATCGAACGCCGGAGCCGAAGCGCAGGGTCTACCGCCAAGGCCGGCTCCGCCGCCTTCCCGCCACCGGCGCCGCGAGTGAGGGGAGTGGGAGTGAGGCGAGCGAGCCCGAGGTCCTCGTGGGCGATCTCCCCGAGCCGCAGGGGCTCGTGATCGACGACGGAGTCGCGTGGATTTCGACCTCGGAGGGCCTCCTCCGGCTCGACCTCTCCGCCCGCGGCGCGCGGCCCGTGCTCGTCGCTCCCGACGCGCGCGGCGACGGCCGGCTCTTTCGCGTCGGCGGTGCGCTCGCGCTTGCCGCCGGGGACCCGCGGCCCCGCATCGTGCTCGCGGCGCCGTGAATACCTTGGCCTCGGCGCGGTTTTCCGGCATTTGTCATGGCGATGGACGCGCTCCGCATCCGCGCTACGGGCAAACCTCTCACGGGTCGCGTTCGCATCAGCGGCGCGAAGAACGCGGCGTTGCCGATCCTCTGCGCCACCCTCCTCTCCGACGGCGCGAGCAAGCTCCGCAACGTCCCGCGCCTCCGCGACATGGAGACGACCTCCGCGCTCCTCCGCTTCCTCGGGCGCGACGTCTCCTTCGCCGCGCCCGAGGTCAACGTCGCGGCGGGCTCGCAGGTGAAGCCCGAGGCGCCGTACGAGCTCGTGAAGCAGATGCGCGCGAGCGTGCTCGTGCTCGGTCCCCTCGTCGCGCGCTTCGGCCGCGCGAAGGTCTCGCTCCCCGGCGGCTGCGCGATCGGCGCGCGCCCGATCGATCAGCACCTGAAGGGCCTCGAGGCGATGGGCTGCACGATCAAGCTCGAACGCGGCTACGTCATCGCCGAGGGCCCGGGCGGCGGCGGGCGCCTCCGCGGGAGCGAGGTGTGCTTCGACATGCCGACCGTGACGGGCACCGAGAACCTCATGATGGCGGCGGCGCTCGCGAAGGGGCGCACCACCCTCGTCAACGCCGCGCGCGAGCCCGAGGTGGAGGAGCTCGGTCGCATCCTCAACAAGATGGGCGCGGAGGTGAACGGCGCCGGCACCGACGTCATCCACATCACGGGTCGCGATCGCGGCGACCTCGCCCCGTTCGATCACGCGATCATCCCGGACCGCATCGAGGCCGGAACGTACATGTGCGCCGCGGCGATGATCGAGGGCGGCGACGTCGTGATCGAGGGCGCCGAGATGGGCGACCTCGAGGCGCTCGCGACGAAGATGCGCCACGCCGGCGTCGAGGTGTCGAGCGAGAACCAGGACATCCGCGTGCGGCGCAAGGGCGCGCTCCGCGCGGTGAACATCACGACGAACCCGCACCCCGGCTTCCCGACCGACATGCAGGCGCAGTTCATGGCGCTGATGTGCCTCGCGAAGGGCGAGAGCGTCGTCTCGGAGATGATCTTCGAGAACCGCTTCATGCACGTGCCCGAGCTGCAGCGCATGGGCGCGAGCATCGTCGCGCGCGGCAACACCGCGGTGGTGCAGGGCGTCTCGAAGCTCTTCGGCGCGTCGGTCATGGCGACGGACCTCCGCGCGAGCGCGTCGCTCGTCATCGCGGGCCTCGCCGCGGACGCGGGCGAAGAGACGGAGGTGCGCCGCGTGTATCACCTCGATCGCGGCTACGAGCGCATCGAGGAGAAGCTCGGCGGCCTCGGCGGCGACGTGCAGCGGGTCAAAGGCGCGGAGGCGTGACCTCATCGGGCGTGACCTCATCGGACGCGCCGGCGCTGACGATCGCGCTCCCGAAGGGGCGCACGCTCCGGCCCGTGACCACGCTGCTCGCCGCCGCGGGGATGGAGGGCGCGGACGGGCACGACCTCGCGCACGCGCTCGACGAGGACAGCCGCGCGCTCGTGCGCCGCGGCACGTTCGCGGGCCGCGTCGTGCACCTGCTCCTGCTCAAGCCGGACGACGTCCCGACCTACGTCGAGTACGGCACCGCCGACCTCGGCGTCTGCGGTCGCGACGTCCTCGTCGAGCGCGAGATCGACGCGTACCTCCCGGTCGACCTCGGCATCGGTCGCTGTCGCCTCGTCGTCGCGGGGAAGATCGGCCCCGCGCCCGCCCTCGCGCGCATGCCCCGCATCGCGACGAAGTACCCGCGCACCGCCGCGCGCCACTTCGCCGAGCGCGGGGTCCAGGTCGAGATCGTGAACGTGCAGAGCTCGGTCGAGCTCGCGCCGCTCACCGGCCTCGCCGACCTCATCGTCGACCTCGTCGAGACCGGCCGCACGCTCGCGGAGAACGGCCTCGAGGTGAAGGAGGACGTCCTCGCCGTCTCCACCCTCCTCGTCGCGAACCGTGCATCTTACAAGCTTCGCGCCGACACCGCCGGCGCCCTCGTCCGCGCGCTCCGTCACGGCGCGCCGCCGTCGACGTAGGGCATGTCGAGGCGGAGGAGCGGCCGCCACTTCTTGATCGTGGACCGGCCGATGCCTTTCACGCGGAGCAGGTCCTCGATCCGCTGGAACCTCCCCATGCGCGCGCGCAGCGCGACGATGGCCTCGGCGCGCTTCGGCCCGACGCCGGGCAGCCGGCGGAGCTGCTCCGCGCTCGCGTAGTTGACGTAGACGGGATCGTCCGGCGTCGCGCGCGCGGACGACGGCGGCGGCGGCGTGAGCACCGGCGTCGAGGGCGGCTCCGCGGGTGGCGGCGGCGGCGGCGCAGGCACCGGCGCGCTCGCGAGCACCGGCGCCACCCCCGCGTCGAGCGACGTCGCCATGACGGTCGCGCGCGCCGCCGCGAAGCGCCCGATCCCCGCGAGCGCGACAAGACCAAGGACGAGCATGAGGACACGAACCGCGACGCCAGCCTTCTTCATCGACCCACCTCCGCGCCGCGCCACAACCACGAACCGGGCCAACACCCGACCCCAACGATTCCGCACCATTGCCGCCCGTGACCATATGGCCCGTGCCGGCCAGGGCCAGGCCAGATGCCAGCTAGAGCTCGCCCTGACCGCGGACGCTCGCCTCATCTCGCCTCATCCAGAAGGGGCCCCAGAAGCGGCCGCGCAAGCGGGCGCGAAGCGCCCCGAGCGCAAAGCGCGAGGGCCGTGTCTGGGGTAGGGGTGTCGGGGGCGGAGCCCCCGACGTTGAACAGTGATAGGGTTTGCGGCTAGGAGGCTTCGCTATGAACGAGAAGGAGTCGCGCGCGTTGGTCGAGAGGGAGCTCTCGTGGCCGAACCCTCACCTCGGGCGTCGTACGTTCCTGGGAGGCGCGGCCGCGGCGGCCGCCGCCGTGACCACGTTGACCTCGTCCACGGCGGACGCGAAGGACGCGAAGGACGCGAAGAGCCTCGCCGCCGCGCCGCCGGAGGGGTTCAGCCCCTTCAACGCGCCGGGCAAGGTCGTGAAGGTCACGAAGGCCGGGTGCCTCGAGGCGAACAAGATGTATCCCAAGGCGGACGACGCCAAGGAGATGCTCACGAAGGCGCTGACCGAGCTCACCGGCAAGCCGGATCTCGTCTCCGCGGTGAAGGAGTTCGTCCACCCGGACGACGTGATCGTCGTGAAGGTGAACGGCATCGCGCAGAAGCAGTTCGCGACGAACAAGGAGCTCGTCATTCCGTTCGTCGAGGCGATGGTCACCGCCGGGATGAAGCCGGAGAACATCACGCTGCTCGAGCAGTGGCACGGCTACTTCGCCGCGACGCGCATCACCGCGCAGAACGTGCCCTCCGGCGTGAAGATCCTCACGCATTCGAACGGGAACGCGACGATGGCGGAGCGCCCGATCCCCGGCACCGGCGGGGTGAAGACGCAGTTCACGCGCTACCTCACCGAGGCGACGGCGTGCATCAACTTCGCGCTCGTGAAGCACCACTCCATCTGCGGCTACACCGGCGCGATGAAGAACATGACGCACGGCTGCAGCGTCAACCCGGAGGCGTTCCACGCCCACCACGCGAGCCCGCAGATCGCGCTCATGTACGCGCAGGACGTGATCAAGAGCCGCGTCCGCCTCAACATCGCCGACGCGTTCAAGACGATGTGCGAAGGCGGCCCGCTCGGCAAGACGCCGCAGTTCCACAAGGTCTACGAGTCGGTCTTCGCCTCCACCGACCCCGTCGCGATCGACGCGATCGGCTGGGAGGTCATCGAGAAGCACCGCGCCGACTTCAAGCTGAAGCCGCTCGTCGATCAGGGCCAGGAGCCCTACTACATCAAGATCGGCCAGGACCTCGGCCTCGGCATCGCCGACCGCGCGCGCATCCAGCTGAAAGAATTCACGGTCTAGCTCCAAACTTGGGTCGGCGGTCCGGCGGACCGTATGATTTGGGGTCTTGAGCGAAGCCCCGGTCGAGCGTGCATGCCTGGTCGTGATCTATGGGCCGGAGCTCGGGAAGCGGGCCGCCCTCGGCCACGGCGCGTTCGAGATCGGCCGGTCGTCGAAGTCCGATCTGCCGATCGATCAGGAGAGCATCAGCCGCCACCACGCGCGCATCACGTTCGACGGGACGCGCCACCTGATCGAGGACCTCGGCTCCACGAACGGCACCTTCGTGAACGAGCAGGCGTCGAAGCGCACGGCGCTGAAGGACGGCGACACGGTCAAGGTCGGCCGCTCGATCCTCAAGTACATGGCCGGCGACAACATCGAGGCCAACTACCACGAGGAGATCTATCGCCTGATGACGATGGATGCCCTCACCCAGACGCACAACAAGCGGTACTTCAACGAGGCGCTCGAGCGCGAGTACCTCCGCAGCATGCGGTACCGGCGCGCGCTCTCGCTCATCCTCTTCGACATCGACGAGTTCAAGAACGTGAACGCGAGCTACGGGCACGTCGCGGGCGACAACGTCCTCCGCCAGCTCGCCCTCGTCGTGAAGCCGCGCCTCCGCCAGCAGGACGTGCTCGCGCGCGTCGGCGGCGAGGAGTTCGCGGTGCTCCTGCCCGAGGTCGAGCCTGCCGGCGCGATGGTGGCGGCGGAGAAGGTCCGCCGCCTCGTCGAGAGCGCGCGGTTCGTCGTCGACGACAAGCAGTTCGGCTGCACCGTGAGCCTCGGCACCTCGTCGTTCAACGAGCGCATGACGTCGGCGCAGACGCTCTACGAAGAAGCGGACAAACGCCTCGAGGACGCGAAGAAGGCCGGCCGGAACCGCGTCGTCGGCGCCTAGGTCCCGCCGTCCGGGGGCTCGACGACGGTGCAGTCGCCGCAGTCGCGGACCTCTGCGCCCGCCGTGATCCACATCCGGATCCGCTGCCGCTCCTGGAACGTGAGCGGCTGAACCGGCGGGTACGGCATCTCGCGCCCGAGGACGTAGTCGCCGAGGCGGCCGCGCTCCGCGTCCGACGCGCGGTCGTTCCACGGCGACGCGAGCGCCTGGTACGGCTGCGCGGGGGTGGGGACCGCCGCCCCGGGCCGCTTGCAGACGTACGCCGGCTGCGGCCCCGCATCGACGACCGGAAGCGGCGCCATCTCGATCTTGTACATGAGCCAGCTCGCGCCGGGGTTGCCGGGCGCGATGAGCGCCATGTCGACGCCGAAGACGGGCCCGTCCGACGCCGGCGTGAACGCCCTCGCGCCGGTGTTCGCGCCCTGCGCGACTCGGCCGATCGCGCTGAGGCGAAGACCGTCGTGGCTGTTCAGGACCAGGCTGGAGGCGGCGCGCGGAGGGTTCGTGCCGGCCGGCGCGCCGTGGCACGTCGCGCCGCTGCAGCGCGCCTGGAAGATCGGGAGGACGTCGGCGCAGAAGTCGACGGGCGGATCGAGCGTCGTCGCGCCGCGCACGGCGCCGGCGCGGAACGAAAACTGCCGGTTCTGGCTCGGCTCGAGCGGTGAGCGATCGATCGCGCGGAACCCGCCGAGGTCCGAGCGCTCGTCGCGCGGGAGCCCGAGCACGAGCTTGTACTCCAGGCCCGGCGTGAGCCACGGCACGCCGGGTCCGAGCGGCCCGACGATCGTGACGGTGCGCGCGATCGGGTCGTAGACCGTCTTCAGGTCCAGCGCCTCGAGGAGCTGGTTCTGGTTGTCGACGATCGCGTACGACTGCCGCGTGATCGTCGACGGCAGGAGGTAGCGGTCGAACGACAGCTGGATCACGCCGTCGGCCGGCACCTCGGCGGTGGTCGGATCGATGCTCGTGCCGAGCACGCGGACGAGCGGCCCGTACGTGTTCTGCTCGTGCTGCGTGTCCTTGATGTCGCACGCCGCCGCCAGCACCGCGGCGGTGAACGCGGCGAGAGCGATCAGCTCTCGGCGTACATGACGAGCTGCTCCTTCATCACCTGATCGTTCACGCCCGTGCGGATGTGCTCCTTCAGCACGTCCGCCAGGGTGATGAGGAGGTCGTCGACCCCCTTGTCCTCGATCAGCTTCTGAAGGAGCGCCTTCGACTCGCGGCTGTCGTCCCCGCGCAGGTACTGGCGGACCTGGTCGAGCGAGATCTCCCCCTGGAAGTCCACGTAAAGGTTGTCCAAGAGGTACCGAACCAGCTCTTTCACAGGGGGCCTCCTCGGGCGGTAAGCAACGTGTCGTCGAGGGGCTCGTATAGTCGTCGCCCCGCTCGAACCGCAAGCCAAAACGCCTACTTTGCGTCATTGGCACCTCTGAAGCACAGCCGCACCGGGTTCGTGGCAGACCAGGCAGGGCCGCGGATTGCGCCGCATCTGCGCGGCGCAAGAGCCCGCAAAGCCGGCGCTATGCGGGTTGAAACCGCCTCCGATCCCCGCGCCGCCGTGGCAAATGACGCAGTCCCGCTCGACGTGGCAGCTGACGCAGGCGTTGAGGTTCCGCATCGCCTCGAAGGCGTGGTGGCCGGGGCGGCGCGGGGCGTCGCTCCACTCGTTCTTCGGGGGGTGGAACCGCCCCGGCTCGCGGACGCCGGCCGGCCCGCTCATCGAGACGCCGAGGCGCTGGTGGCAGCTGAGGCAGAAGCTCTGCTCGCGGTGGCAGCTCGTGCACCGCTGCGTCGCGAGCCGCGCCTCGATCGGGTGCATCGAGATGTAGTCGGCGGGGTGGATGTTCCGCGGCCGGACCCGCCCGTCGTGGCAGGCGACGCAGAAGTCCTCCTTGTGGCAGTTCGCGCAGAACTGCGAGTCGTTCGCGGCGACCATCTTGTGGCGCTCGATGAAGTCGGGCGCGTGCTGGGCGTTGTGCATCCAGCGCGGCGGGTTCATCGTGCCGCTCGCGAACACGGTCTTCAGTCGCCCGCCCTCGGCCGCGCCGCCCTTCAGGTGGCACGTCTCGCAGCTGCTCTTCGCGTCGCCGCGCGCGGCGGCGTCCGGGTGCTGGTGGCAGCCGAAGCAGCCGCGCATGCGCGGGAGGGAGTCGCGCGTCGCGAGCTCGAGCTCCTGCACGTCGCCGTGGCACTGCTGGCACTTGATGTTCCGCGCCGCGTGCTTCTGGTGGTTGAACACCATGTTGGGCGGCGGGATCGACACGCGCGCGACCTTGTTCCCGTCGCCCGGCTGGTAGCCGAGGTGACAGAACTCGCATTTCCCGGCGGCGTCGTCGCCCGCGAGCACCTCGTCGAGGTTCCCGTGGCTCGTGCCGTGGCAGCCGTCGCAGGTCGTCGGCGGCGGCAAGAGCGCGTCGGACGCGAGCTGGCTCGTCAGCGCCTTCGTGTGGCAGGTCTCGCAGCGGAGCTTCTCTTTGCCGACGTGGAGCTTGTGGTTGAAGCGGATCGTGAGCTTCTGCGGCGGGAACACGGCGGTGGACGGCCCGCGGTCCTTGTCGAAGGAGCCGGGCGGCATCCACTGGAGCGGCACCGCGGTGTTGTCCGGCATCGGGTAGAGGCCGCCGAGCGCGCTCGGAGCCGGGGCCGCCGACGCGGGCGTCGTGACGGGGGCGGGGACGGGATCGTCCGCGAACGCGGTCCCGATCGCGCCGAGGAGCACGCCGACGAGGAGGAGGGCGGCGGGTTTCATCGGTCCTTCCCCGACAACGAGAGGGCGATCGAAAACCAGAGCATCGCGCGGAAGCGCTGGCCGGCGAGGCGGTTCATATCGTGCTGGAAGTCGGCGAGGACGAGCGAGCGCGGGAGGAACTTGTAGCCCGCCGCGACCGCGTAGCCGAGGTCGGTCGCGTCGCGATCGGGCCGCAGCTTGTCGTTCCATTGCCAGACGCCGAGGCGCCCCTGGAAGACGAAGCGGGTCTCGAGCGTGCGCTCGCCGTAGACGTCGAGGCCGACGCGATCGCCGCTCGTCGCGACGTCGGCCGCGCCGCGCGCGCCGAGCATTCCCTCGCCGATGCGGTAGCGCCCGGAGAGGTTCGCGCCGCCGACCGGCGAGACGGCGCTCGAAGGGTAGTAGTTGGCGAGCGCGAGCCCGCCCGGCGACGTGTTGTTGATCCCTTCTTCCGGGCCGGTCGCCACCGTGAAGAGCCGCGCGTGGAGGTTCCCCGCGACGCTGAGCCGGCTGCTCGGATCCCACGCCGCGCGGAACGCGACGTCGTTCATCGGCATCGCCATGAAGAAGTTGAAGATCGAGTCGCCGTCGAAGGTCGGCTGGTAGAAGTCGTAGTCGAGGCTGAGCGTGACCTTCTTGCTCGTGTACCAGTCGACGGAGGCGAAGACGTTCGCCATCCGCTGCACGTAGAGGTCGTACGCGAAGCCGGCCTTGAAGCCGCCGAGCTCGGGGAGCATGCCGTCCACCGCGTAGCCGACGCGCTCCTGCGAGATGCGCGCGCCGTCGTAGCCGATGGGTTGGCGGAGGCCGTTCGCGAACGGCGACGCGTTCGAGCCGCCGGTGTTGTACACGCGCCGGTAGGTCGCGCGGCCGTGGAGCCAGGTGAAGCCCGCCGTCTCGACCGCGGCGCCGAAGGCGGGGGCGAGGTTGTTCGGCTGGAACGAGGGGTAGACGTTCGGGTTGTTGTCGTAGTCGTTCGTGCGCCCGCGCCAGATGCCGTCGCGCTCGTAGCGGGGGGTGTTGAACGGAAAGCCGCCGCGCTGCTCGAGCCCGCCGTAGGCCTCGACCGCGAAGTAATACGGCGTCGTGACCTGCACCTGGCCGCCGTCGAACGACCACCACCCGAGGGCGTCGGTGACGTACTGCCGGCCGACGCGAAAGTTGAGGAAGCCGCGGAGAAAACGGCGGCCCTCGACGTAGCCGTACATCAGGTCGACCGGCCCGCGGTAAAACCCCGGGACGAAGCGATCGAGGCGGTTCAGCGACGTCTCCTCCGCGCTGCCGCCGTAGTCCGCGTCGTAGCGGAGGCGCGCGCGGAACGTGAGCGTCGGCGCCATCGGATCGAGCGGCTTGTCGAGGAGGTTGTAGGCCGACGCGCCGATCGTCGTCGTGAGCCGCCGCCGCCCGATGACGGTCTGCCCCGAAGGGCTCCGCATCTCGTAGAGCTGGGCCGCCGTATCGGCGGTGACCTCCGCGTCGATCGGCCGTCGTGGCTGGTCGTCCGCGCCCGCCCTCCCGCTCGCCGTAAACGCGGCGAAGCCGAGACTGGCACACAGGAAACGAGCGGACACCACGGCGCCCGCGCAGCATCAATAAAGGCTGTGCTCATGTCAATCAACGTCGGGGGCTTTGCCCCCGACACCCCCACCCCGCGACCACGGCCCTCGCGCGGAGCGCGAGGGTTGCTTCGCACCCGCTGGGGCGGCCGCGGTCGCGGGGGCCCCCGACGCGCTCAGACGCGCTCATTTGGGCAACGGGAGCGAGAGCTGTTGACGGCGATTGCAGGGGGGTGGCACGCTCCATGGCGCCGGGTTCGCCCCGCAAAATGACCGAGAGCGCACAAAGATACCGCGTCGTCGAAAAGCTCGAGTCGGGGGGCATGGCGGAGGTGTTCCGCGCGGAGAGCGAAGGCCTCCAGGGCTTCCGCAAGCAGGTCGCGATCAAGCGCGTCCTCCCGCACCTCAGCGAGAAGAAGCGCTTCATCGCGATGTTCCTCGACGAGGCGCGCATCTCCGCGCAGCTCACGCACTCGAACTGCGTGCAGGTCTTCGACATCGGCGTCGGTGACAACGCGTACTTCATCGTCATGGAGTTCGTCGACGGGGCGAACCTCAAGTCGATCGCCGAGTCGCTGAAGAAGCAGGGCAAGGACTTCCCCGTCGCCGCGGCCGCCTTCGTCTGCCACGAGATCTGCAAAGGCCTGAGCTACGCGCACGAGCTCACCGACCACACCGGCATGCCGCTCAACATCGTCCACCGCGACATGTCCCCGCCGAACGTGCTCGTCACGAAGTACGGCGAGGTGAAGATCGTGGACTTCGGTCTCGCGAAGGCGAGCTCGCAGCTCGAGAAGAGCGAGCCCGGCATCATCAAGGGCAAGTTCTCCTATCTGTCGCCGGAGGCGGCGATGGGGCAGGAGGTCGGGCCCGCGACCGACATCTTCGCGGTCGGCATCATCCTCTGGGAGCTCCTCGCGGGGCAGCGCCTCTTCCTCGGCGAGACCGACTTCCAGACGGTGAAGAAGGTCCAGCAGACCCAGGTCCCGCCGATCTCGCAGGTGAACCGCCGCGTCCCGCCCGAGCTCGAACGGATCGTGAACAAGGCCCTCGCCCGCGACGTGACGGCCCGCTACGCGACCGCGCGCGAGCTGGGGCAGGACCTCAACCGGTTCCTCTTCGCTTACGGCCAGGCGATCGGCACGTTCGACATCGCGAACATCGTGCAGTCGACGATGCGCGACAAGCAGCGCGTGCGGCAGCCGCAGGGCTCGATCATCGACAAGCTGATCGAGGAGGCGCTCTTCGAGTTCACCTCCCTCAAGGAGGACGGCGCCTCGCAGGCCGGCATGAAGGTGAGCGCCGCCGCCGCGCCGCTGAACCCGGGCTCCTTCGTCGACCCAACGAACTGGGCGGAGGAGATCGCGGTCGGCCGCTCGCAGCCGATCGGCGGGAGCGGCGCCTACGACGCGTTCCGCGCCTCGCTCCCGGGCGACATCTTCGAGCAGGGAAACCTCTCGGCGCTCGAGGAGCAGGAGACGCCCGCCTCTTCACGCCCGGTCCCGCCGCGCCCGACGCCGATCGGCGGACCGACCATCGACCCGGCGTCGCTCCTCGCCCCGCGCGGCCCGTCGATCCCGCCGCCGCCGCCGCCGAACGCGGTACCGATGCGAACCGGCTTCGACCCCAACGCGAAGGAAGGCGGCGGCAATAGCGCCACGATCGGCGTCGTCGTGCTCCTCGTCGTCGCCGCCGCCGCCGGCGCGGCGTGGTTCTCCGGCCTCATCCCCCACCCGTGAAGGCCTGTCCATCCAGGCGGAATCAGGGCGCTTTTGCGCCTAGTTGGCATGCGTGCGCGGGCTGTTGTAGCTCTGGGCCCGTGGCGCTCTTCTGCCGACGCTCCGCGGTCGTGACGTTCGCCGTCTTCGTCGCGTCGTGCTCGCTCTTCACCTCGAACACGGTCGAGGGCGGGCGCGGTCCATGCCCCGCCGGCATGGTGCACATCGATCTCGACGGCGCGCCGCGCGGCTACTGCATCGACAAGTACGAGGCGTCGGTCGTCGAGATCCGCGGCAAGGAGGAGGTCGCGCACGCGCCGTACGAGCCGGTGACGAACCTCAAGGTGAAGGCGGTCTCGCGCGCGGGGGCGGTGCCGCAGGGGTACATCTCGAAGAACGAGGCGGAGGCGGCCTGCGTCGCGGCGAAGAAGCGCCTCTGCACCGCGGTCGAGTGGCAGACGGCGTGCCGGGGGCGGAAGCCGACGAAGTTCCCGTACGGCGACGAGCGCAAGGACGGCTACTGCAACGACTCGGGCCGCGCGCCCCTCGCCGCGCTCCACCCCGAGCTCCCGGGCGACGAGGTCTACTCCTCGCACGCGGCGCTGAACGATCCGCGCATCAACCGCGCGCCGAACACCGTCGCGCCGGCCGGCAAGTTCGACAAGTGCAAGAACGCCTACGGCGTGTTCGACATGGTCGGCAACCTCCACGAGTGGACCGCGGAGGTGAACGGATCACGCGGCGTGTTCCGCGGCGGCTACTACCAGGACACGCACCTCAACGGCGACGGCTGCGGCTACAAGACCGACGCCCACGGTCTCTCGTACCACGACTACTCGACCGGCTTCCGCTGCTGCGCGAACCCTCGTTGACGTTCGAGAGGGCGCTGCCCTCTCGAGCTCTCCCGCCGGGGGCCTCTCCGTGCGCGGGGCGCGCTCCGCCGCCCCCGTACCCCGCAGAGGGGGTTCGGGGAGTTATTGGCAGTCGATGCGCGTCACTTGCAGTCGATGGGGCGGCCGGGGCGGGTCGAGATGGTGCAGGACGTCTTGCACGTGCGGGTCTTCGTGTAGCGGTTGCCCTGGCAGACAAGCTCCGTCTTTCCGTCGGTCGAGCATACGACCATGCCGGCGACGCCGCAGGGGTCGCCGACCTCGGAGATCGACTCGTCGCACGACGGTCCCTCCGGCTTCGTGATGCAGCCGTGCTCCCCGCGGCACTGGCGGTGGAGCACGAACTTGCCGCTCCGGCACGCCAGCATCTGCTTCTTGTCCTCGGTGCAGGCGAGCGCGCCGTCCTTGTTGCAGGCGTCGTCCTTCACCGCGACCGACGCATCGCACGCCGGCGTGCGCCCCAACATCGAGCAGCCGTCCGGCCCGCGGCAGTCGGCGAGCTTCTCGAAGCGGCCGCCCTTGCAGGCGAGGGCCTGCTTCTTGTCGGCCGTGCACGCGTGCTCGTCGTCCTCGCCCATGCAGGTCGCGCCGGCGCTCGCGATCGACGTGTCGCAGTTGATGTGGTCCTCGTACTTCGCGCACTTGAGCGGGCCGGCGCACGCGACCGACACGAACGTGCCGTTGCGGCAGACGAGGCCGCTCGCCTTGTCGGCGGCGCAGGCCTGCTCGTTCCCTTTGCAGGGAGCGCCTTCCTTCGTCTTGTTGCACGCCGCGGCGACGAGCAAGAGGACGAGCGCGAAGATCCTCACGCGCCGCCGGGATCGGGGTGGTTGTAGAAGGCCGTCATCACGCGCGTCATCAGGGCCGGGTCCTTCGCGCCGCAGAGCTCGCGGATCGAGTGCATGCTCAGCATCGCGTTGCCGACGTCGACGGTGCGGATGCCGAGGAGCGTCGACGCGATCGGCCCGATCGTGCTGCCGCACGGGAGATCGGTGCGATGCGAGTAGTGCTGGAACGGGACCTCGACCTGCTTGCAGAGCTCACGGAACATCGCCGCGGTCGCGCCGGAGGTCGCGTAGCGCTGCTGGGCGTTGATCTTGACGACGGGGCCGCCGTTGAGCGCCGGCTTGTGCCGCTCGTCGTGCTTCGCGGCGTAGTTCGGGTGGACCGCGTGCGCCATGTCGGCGGAGAGGCAGAAGGAGCCGGCGAGCGCGCGGTGGTAGTCCTCGCGCGAGCCGCCGCGGGCGGTGACGACGCGCTCGAGCGCGCGCGGCAAGAAGCCGGAGTGCGCGCCGTACGCGGTCTCGCTCCCGATCTCCTCGTGGTCGAAGAGGACGACGACGGGGACGAGGTCTCCGCTCTGCGCCTTCGCCGCGGCCTCCGCGAGGGCGACGACGCCGGCGTGCGACATCCCGAGGTTGTCGAGGCGGGCCGAGAAGAGCAGCTCGTCGTCGCGGCCGCCGAGGGTCGGCGGGACGACGTCGTAGAGCATGAGCTCGTGCCCGGCGATCGCGTCCTTCGCGACCGAGAGCTCCTCCGCGAGCATCGAGGCGAGGTCGGGGGCCCCGTCGCGCGCGAGGCCGAAGATCGGCGCGAGGTGCTCCTGGCGGTTCAGCTTCAGGCCGTCGTTGACGTCGCGGTCGAGGTGGATCGCGAGCTGCGTGACGCGGCACAGCGGCTTCGTGAAGCGGACGAGGCGCGACGCGAGGGCGCCGGTCTTGGCGTCGCGCACGAAGACGCGGCCGGCGAGGGAGCAGTCGCGGTCGAGCCACGAGTTGAGGAGCACGCCGCCGTAGACCTCGACGCCGAGCTGCGCGTAGCCCTCCTTTTTGTACTCCGCGTTCGGCTTCAGCCGCAGGTTCGGGGAGTCGGTGTGCGCGCCGACGATGCGGAAGCCGGCAATCTTCTTTCCTTCGGGGAGGACGAAGGCGAAGAGGCTCGAGCCGCCGTGGCTCATCATGTAGCGGCCGGGCGCGAGGTCCTCCCACGCGTCCGCCTCCGTGATGGGCTTCCAGCCGGCCTTGGCGAGGCGCTGCATCGCGCCCGCGACGGCATGGAACGGGGTGGGGGAGTCGCCGAGGAACGCGAGGAGATCGGGGAGCAGATCGGTCACGCGGCGAGTCTATCGAACGGCCGCGCGGCGCTCCTCACTTCTTCTTCTTGGGCTTGCCCTTCGCCGGCTTGGGCGCGGGCTTCTTCGGCGCCGGCTTCTTGGCCGCCGGCTTGGGCGCGGGCTTCTTGGCGGCGGGCTTCTTGGCCACCGGCTTCGGCGCGGGCTTCTTGGCGACGGGCTTGGCCGGCTTCGCGGGGGCCTTCGCCTTCGCAGGGGCCTTCGCCTTCGCGGGCGGCGCTTTCGGCGGCGGCGGCGCGGCCTTCTTCGCCGCGAGCGCCTTCTTCGCCGCGAGCCGCTCCTTGAGGCTGCCCTTCTTCGGCGGCGTCTCCTCCTCGTCCTCCTCGTCGTCTTCCGGGGGCGGGAGCGGCCTCCGCGGCGGGGGCGGGTTCCGAGGATCGGGGAGGAACTTACTGAAGAAGTTCCGCATCGGCGTGAAGTAGGAGTCGTTCCAGACCGAGCGGCACTTCTCGCCCTGACCCTCCGGGATCTCCGTCTGGATCAGCGTGATCCGCGTGCTGCCGCCGATCGCTTCGAGGTGGACCTCGACCTTCGAGTCGTGGGCGTCTCTCGGGAAGTCCGATGTTCGCCACGCCATGACGATGCGGCGCCCGAGGTCGAGGATCACCAGCTTGCCGCTGATGTACCCGTTCGCGGCCGTGAATTTCGCGCCGACGGTCGGATCGATCTTCGCCGTCGCCCCCGTCATCGCGCTGTGTTGCTCCGAGGAGAGCCACGCGTAATAGAGGGTGGTCGGTGCCGCCGGGATCGCCGTCGTGACGCGGATGGCCTCCTTCTTCATGCAGAGGAGCGTAACTCGCCGCGCCGAGGGGGACCTACTTTTGAGATGTAATGAGTGGATCGGGAGGGAATTGAACCCCCAGTGCCTTTAGGGACCCCATTTACAGCGGGGTGCGGCCATCCGATATCCGCGTCCGATCCGTGGGAAAAACTGGCGTCGTGGCGGAAGTCAGGTGAGTCGAACACCAATCCTCGCGGACTTCCCGGGTAGCAACCGGGCCTGCGAACCTCTCGCAGTATGACTTCCATAAGTGATGCGGTACGGGGCGAGAGGATCGAACTCTCCTGCGCCTGCGTGTGAGACAGGTGTCATCACCAGATGACGGGCCCCGCGTGGCGTAGCTCCGGGAGAGGGACTTGCACCCCCATCTCAGCGGTTCAAAGCCGCGTATCCTGGCTATTGGACGATCCCGGAAGACGGTCGCTACGGACAGAGTCGAACTGTCTCGACCGCGCTTATGAGGCGCGCCGTCCTCCGAGGATCGCAGCGTCGGGCCGCGTCCTCGTTCTCGCCCGAAGGCGGTCACGAGGGCGGCTGGAGCGGTGACCGGGAATCGCACCCGGATCTCGAGCGTGGCGGGCTCGGGTTCTGCTCTTGAACTACCACCGCAAAATCGTGGGCGCGTCCGTCACACGCGCCGGAGCCATCCGAGGGAATTGCACCCTCCTCATTCCTCGCTACCAGTGAGGTGCCCCGCTGTCTGGGCGTGGACGGCAAAGTCGAGCGATCGACAACGAGTGGTGCGCGCCGGGTCTCGCCCGGCGGCGCATTTGTCGTGCTCGGTGTCGGTCAGATCGTCACGGCCTGGATCGCGTCGAGGAATCCTTCCCCGCGACCGCCTTCCGTGACGAAGGAGGCGACGACGTCGAAGACGGCATCGGAGAAGCCGCCGACGTTGAGGACCTCTTCGCGCGTCTCGACCTGGGTGGTCGCGTACGGCTGGAGGTCGATGAGGACGAGCTTCGCGTTCGGGTTCCGCTCACGAAGCCGGTTCCACTCGTGATCCATCGTCGTGTCGTGCTTGAAGTCGGCCCACGACTGGTTGTCGGAGACGAAGACGACGAGGTCGGGCGCCTCGTTGCGCTCGTTGAGCCACCGGAGCGGAGCGGCGCAGGCCGTCCCACCGCTCGGGAGCGACGAGAGCAAGTCGGTATTCGCGACGACCGAGTCGAGCGCGTTGATCGGACGCTCGAGCGCGACGACGTGATCGGAGAAGGGAAGGACGGTGGCCTCCTCGTTCTTCCGCAGGAACGCGGCCGTGACGAGGGCGGCGACGTCGACGCAGCGCACCTTGGTCGTCGCGGTGCCGCGGCGGCCGGTGAGGGGCGAGTGCATCGATCCGGAGACGTCGGGGCAGAGCGCGACCGATCCGGGGAAGGACGGGACGTTCGCGACGGCGTGCTCGACCGCGCGGCCGAGGGCGCGCTTGATCTCCTTCGGCAGGCTCTCCGTGACGGACCGGTGGGCGGCGAGGAGCTGATACGGCATCGTCCGCGCGCGGCGAATCGCCTCCGGGTCGGAGAGCCGCTCGGCGACGAGCGCGATCATCGCCTCGTCGGCGAAGACGCCATGACGGAAGAGGGTATTCAGGTTCTGCCGGAGCTGGCCGAACGTCATCTTCTTCGCGAGGTCGATCCAGTGCTCGGCGCGCAGCGGGAGAGCGGTCAGCATCTCGAACGGCACGTCGGGCAGCGGGCCTCCCGCCGCCTTGAATGCCTCGTAGGCAATCGCGAGCGCGGGGAGCTTGGAGTGGTCCACGTTCTTTCCGATGAGGTAGCCGTAGAGGGCCTCCCGAACGGCATCGGCTTCGCCCTTGTCGTTCCGCGGGGGAGGGCGAACCATCTTGATGACGTCGGACATGGACGGGCTCTGACCGATGGACTGGCGGAAGAGCGTCTCGGGGGAGCGCGCCGCGAACCATGCCCGGAGGGCACGCTTCGGCGCCGAGCCGAACGACTTGCGGCCCGTGACACCCGAGCGAACGATCGACACGAACGCTCGCAGCATTCGCGCGTCGTCGATGACGCGTGGGAAGACCTTCAGCATCAGCCCCACGTCGCGCGTCGCGAGCAACGCGACGAGGAACGCCGGGACGTCCTTCATCCTGCCGTTCTGGCGGCAGTAGATCGCCGTCTTGGCGACGAGCTCCGGCGCGACCGCACCGGCGAGCTCCTGCACCTTGGCGAGCTGGTCGTCGGCGTCGGCGTAGAAGGTGCCGTGGAAGGTCCCCGTGACCGCGTACTGCGCGAGCGCATGCTCGGGTGAGAACGCGAAGGCCTTGCCGCCGGCTTCGTTGCGGACGACGGTGCTGGTACCGGTGTGGAATAGATGCTTGTTCGCCATGGCTCTCGTGCGTTCTCCTTTCCGAGCGGGTTTCGTTGGTTGTCCGCGACCGCGCGGCTCGACGTGCGGTCGCGAATTGGCGTTTCCTACGGGATTCGAACCCGTGTTCCTGGATTGAGAGCCCAGTGTCCTTGGCCGTCTAGACGAAGGAAACGTGAATTGTGGTCATCCGAGTGAATCGAGCGCGATGTTCTTGATCCGGGAATCGAACCCAGACTTTCAGTTTACGAGACTGACGCCCTACCTTTAGGCGAATCAAAAGTGCGTGTAGGCTCGAACCGCGTGGATGACCTGGGTGCAGCGGTCGGATTCGCACCGACGATCTCGAGCTTATGAGGCTCGCAGGATACTACTTCCCCACGCTGCATAACTTGCTGCTTCGTACCTTCGCCGGGAGTCGAACCCGGTCCGCGAGCTTCGGAGGCTCGGCCCTGTTCCGTCAGGACGAAGGTATGGTCTCCTCGCCAGGAATCGAACCTGGACAACCGGCTTCGTAGACCGATGCGTAGAGCCACTACGACGAGGAGAGGAGAGAGGTGGCGGTCTCTTCGCCAGGAATCGAACCTGGGGGATCGGCTTCGCTCGCCGATGCGTAGCTCCACTACGACGAAGAGAGGGGTGCAGCGCGGCGAGTGAGGAAGGCGCGGGACTTACCTTTAGCCGAGGAAGTTGCGTGTAGGCCTTGCTCGAGAGCCGTGCGGCGAGATCGGAGAGGAAGAAGGAGGTGTCGAACCCCACACGCCCTCATCGAGCGTGCGCATTGCTTTCAAGGCAGGCCCGGCTCCGCGCCGGTTCTTCTTCCATATGCCTCGAGGGTGAAAATTCTGAGACGCGGCGAGTGAATCGGGCTGGGAGAATTGGCAACGTCTTATGAGGACGAAGGCGCGCCACCGCGCATACCTCCCGTATTGCCGCTCGCGCGGCGCGGCCCGGAGGCCGTGGTGGAAGGTCGTGGAGTCGAACCACTGTCTTTCTGGAAGGAAAGATTCTTGTTTGCGTGTATGCCCGATTCGATTGTCGCGTCTCGGAGGAAGAAAGAGGTGTCGAACCCCACACCCCTCGCTCGAGAGGTGCGCATTGTTTTCGAAACAAGCTCGGCGCCTTGCCGATTTTTCTTCCGTGTGGTCCCGCGGGTGCGGTCGTCGTCGGTGAGGGAGTCGAACCCTCTACGCGCAGCGTTTCAGACTGCCGCTCTACCACTTGAGCTTACCGACGTAGTTTCTTCGAAGTCGCCGCCCGAAGGCGGGCGCGGCGGAAGTTGGAGGACTCGAACCTCGATCGGCGTTCAGCCGACCGCACTGCTTTCCAAGCAGGCTCCGCGCCTCGCGGATCCACCTTCCATTCATCGTTCGGTCAGGACGGCAGGATTCGAACCTGCGCTCTTCAGTCCCCCAGACTGACGCTTTTGCCAGGCTAAGCTACGCCCTGAATAGTTGGTCCAGTTTATGTCGTCGTGGACCAGGACGCGGGAGCTCCGCAGCGTGTTCATCGCCGCTCACACCTCAGGCCGAGAGCGGAGCCGGCTCCTGGAAGCCGTCGCAGTACGGCTGCCAGGTCTCCGGCAGGGCCCCGTCCGAGAGGCGGATGGGCGGGACGACGGGGAGCGAGGTCGGCTTCTTCGGCTGCCGCAGCAGCTTCATGCCGGCCTGCTCGGGCGTGCGGCTTCCCTTCCGATCGTTGCACGGGTAGCAGGAGGTGACGATGTTCTCCCAGACGGTCTTTCCTCCCTGCACACGAGGGACGACGTGGTCGTAGTTCAGCTGCTTGAGAGTCTTCTTCTCGCCGCAGTACTGGCACCGGAACTTGTCCCGGGTGAACACGTTCACGCGGGAGAACCGGACAGACTGCTTCGTCGACACGGACCCCTTCTTCAGCCGGACGACGGCGGGGGTGAGCATCGTCGCGCTCGGGCCGCGGAGCTCCGCGTCCCAGGTCTCGATGACTTCGACCTTGCCGAGGTAGGTGAGGACGACGGCACGCTGCCAGGAGATGATTTTGTGGGGCGCCATCCAGGGGGTCAGCATCAGCGTTTGCATGGGGACTACCTTTTCTTTCTCGGTTTCACGGATGATCTCCTTGTCGGAGGGTTGAGAAAGAATCGGTTCTGCTGCTCAGGATGATCGCGCTAGTGTCACCGGAGGGAGTCGAACCCTCACACCCGTTGGGGCGCAGCACCTCAAGCTGCTGTGTATGCCAATTCCACCACGGTGACGTATCGCGTCCGTGAACCGCAAAAACGATCCTTGGACGATGGTACCGACGGAGGGAGTCGAACCCTCACAACACACCGTTTCTGAGACGGCGTCCTCTACCAATTGGGCCACGTCGGCATGTGGCACGTTCCGTCCGGGGACTCTCGCATGCGGCGCGCGGGCTATGCCCGAGCGTTGCGCATGGTCGTTTCCTCACGGAGCAGGCGTGCTCGTCTTGGAGCCTTTGACGGGATACCGGCGCGACGAAACGCCGGTGGCTCTCTTGAGTCCGTGTAGGAGGATTCGAACCTCCAATCCCTCCGACCCGAACGGAGTGCTCTAGCCAGGTTGAGCCATACACGGGTATGTTCGAAGAATTTCCATGTCACAGGTTCTCCTTCGCAGTGGGGTCCGAAGACCCGGTGGACGAGCCGGGAGTCGCGCCCGGTCGCTCTGTTTGCAAGACAGAGCCCTCACTCTGAGACAAGCCCGTTAGGCGCTACCCCACGCCGCCTGCCCATCGGGCCAGAGGCCCGCCGGGTCCGGCGTGGGACGCGTTGTACGGCGCGCGGGGATCGCACCCGCCTGGTCCTGTTAGTCATACAGGTACAGTCACTAGACTGCCAGCGCCGCTCGACGTTTCGTTCCGTGGATCACCTGCGAATCGAACGCAGTGCAAGCTCCTTATCAGAGAGCCCAGGGTAACCATCCCGTCGTGATCCGTGCAGAGAGCCGAGAGGGAGTTGAACCCTCACGCGCCGGGTTGCAGCCGGCGATCCTCGCCGGAGAATCGGCTCGTGTCGTGTCGTTGGAGCGGACAGAGGGAATCGCACCCTCATTCTCGGTTTGGAAGACCGATATCCTGGCTATTAGACGATGCCCGCGTATCGTATATTCAAAAAAGCCTCGACGAGATTGACGAAGACGTTAGCGTCCGCCCGGTCGCCCGGGCTTCTGCAATCGGCACATTGAGCGTCCCTCGCGGTTCGCCCCGTTCGCCCCGCAGGAGGGAGTCCGCCGAGGCGGTACCCGAACGTCCGCGCGCTGGGTCGGCGCGCCTACGTCCCACTCCTTCACTGCCGTCGCTGGATGGGTCGCCCCATCATCGCTACCTTAGGACCGTTATAGTTACGGATGTAGTCCTCATCGGCATTCGAGACCGACGTTCCGTGTCGTTTCGTTTCGTTTCGTATCGTTTCGTGTCCCTTCGTGGAATCGGCCGGAATCGCACCGGCAACCTCCTCGATGCCATCGAGGCGCTCTCCTGTTTGAGCTACGATCCCGCTGGTGGAGCGACGGGGAATCGCACCCCGATCTATGCGATGCGAACGCATCGTTCTCCTGTTGAACTATCGCCCCAGCTCTCTCGTGTCACGCGCCGCAGCGCGCAGCGGGCCGCGAAGGAATCGAACCCTCTCTCCGGGTTTTGGAGGCCCGGCCGGTCACCATGACTCTGCAGCCCATCAGCGCCTCGTACGGGAATCGAACCCGTCTCGTCCCATAGACAGTGGGATCGCCACGCCAGTAGCGTTACGAGGCATTTCGTGTCGTGTCGTGTCGTGTCCTCGGCAGGAGTCGAACCTGCCTATGCCGGTTTAGAAGACCGGCGCCTATCCGATCGGCCACGAGGACGTTGTCTGGGCGTCCCCGGCAGGAGTCGAACCTGCGTCGAACCGGCTTAGGAGGCCGGCGCCTTTCCGTTCGGCCACGGGGACGCGCGCCTTTTCCTTTCGGCCTGGTCGCGCGTCTTTCCTTCCGGTCCGAGGACCGGTCGGGGTGGCGTGCGGGGATTGCACCCGCCTCCACTGATTCACAGTCAGTCCTCGTCACTAGACGAGTAACGCCACGTAGAACCGGCGTCGCCTCGCGGCGGCGGCCGGCTGGTACTCCCGGTCGGAATCGAACCGACACCTTCCGCTTGAAAGACGGAGATCCTGACCACTAGATGACGGGAGCAGACACGCAGCGACGCTGCGTGCGGGAGAGTTATCGTCCGAGTGAGCAAGCCGTTGTCTGTGAAGACGGCTTGACAGGCCGGTGTCCTACCATTGGACGACAGCTGCTGAGACGCAGTTGGCTGGATTCGAACCAGCATATTCCTTTGCGTGTGAGGCCTGCTCGAACGGACGAAGTCTTGAAAATTTTGTCGCGGCCCGAGTGCGAAAACCAGGTGCTTTGGATCATTTCACGAATGATTGCCTTACCGTTAGGCTACGGGCACCGTGCGCTCTTGCGAGCAGAGCCTCGCGGCTCGGGGTACCCGGTTGGAGTCGAACCAACTTTGGATTGCGTGTAGGGTCTTCTTCGATGGGCTGCGAACATTCTTTGGCGATGCGGCCTGCGCATCGCGGAAAAGGAGCGTCAGGTCGGCGTGGGGCTCGCCTGACGGGGAGCTCGAGGTGAGCTCGGATGCGCTCGCGGGGACGGAGCGGCGGGGCGGCCGGGGTGAGGGCCGCTCGCTCGCCGGACTCGAACGTCCGTGCGGCGCGGGAACTTTATGCATCGTCGCTCTCGTTGTCGAGTGGCGACTTCGGTTTTTTCTTTCTTCGGAGCTTGCTCTCGCCGCCGAGAGCGCAGTTGAGAGCTCGCCTCGGCGCCGAGAGCGTCGGCGCCGCCGAGGCAACTCTCGCTTTCGTTCGAGCGTTCCCGCCTACGAGACGGTGGCTCCACCTGAGCCCGTGTCCGGATTCGAACCGGAACCTTCCCGTTTACAAGACGGGGGCTCGTCCACTCGAGCTGCGCGGGCGATTTGCGCCGCGCTATTCTGTGTCGGCGGCGCTTGCTTCGCAAGTGCCTAGTGTCGATTTGTTTTCATCGTCGGAGCCCACGTCCGGGATCGAACCGGATCCTCCCGTTTACGAGTCGGGTGCTCGTCCTATCGAGCTACGCGGGCAGTGCTCGCGGTGCGCGCGGACCGTCAGCGAGAGACGGCGCGCGCCGGCGCGAGCAGCGGAAAAGTTTTCTTCGTCCGAGTGAGGAAGTCAGGTGTCTTTTCAGACTCGTTTTCTAGACGAGCGCCTCTACCAATTGGGCTATCGCTCCCAGACGCCCTTGCGGAGGCCGGGGACCGAGTTGGAGTCGAACCAACACTTGAAATTGCGTGTGTGACCTTCTCGAGTGGGCGAAGCAGCTTCAACGGAAGGAGTCGAACCTTCGACGCACCGATCCGATCGGCGTTGAAGACCCGCGTCTGGAGCGGGTGAAATAGACCTTTCGTCCGAGTGAAGAAGCCGGGTCTTTTCAGACTCGTTTCCATAACGAGCGCCTTACCATTAGGCAACCGACCCAGGTGCCGTCGTGCGACGGAGCCATGCGCGGCGTACCGCGCGCGGCTTGTGGATCGGGTCGGATTCGAACCGACATTTCTATTTGCGTGTAGGGCCTTTTCGGGTGGACGAAAGTGGATCCAACGGAAGGAGTCGAACCTTCGCGTGCCGAGCGTTGGATGTCGTGTCGCGCCATCGTGGCGCTGCTTTAAGAGGTTGCTCGTCCGAGTGAGGAAGTCGTTTCGATTTCTCGTTGAAGCGAGGTGCCTTACCATTAGGCTACGCGCCGGGGTTGGAGGGGAATTCCCCGGGCGGCACGGTTGGATTCGAACCAACATGTTCTTGCGTGTATGACCTCTTCGAGGGGACGAAGCAGCTCCAGCGGAAGGAATCGAACCTTCGAATCTCCGGTTAACAGCCGGGTGCCTGACCATTCGGCTTCGCTGGAATGAGCTCGTGGCAGCATGCGCGAGGGTGCGTGCCACGGGGCGGTCGATCGACGAGCGATCTCCCGACACGAGGAGCACACCACACGCGCATGCGCGACGAGCGTGTTGACGCCAGGTTTTCAGAGAGCGGGGACCCACGTCGTGAGTCCGTGCAGTTCCGGGTACAGGATTCGAACCTGTCTTTCTGGGTTCAGAGGCCAGTGTCCTGCCAGCTAGACGATCCCGGAGCAGAGACAGACGAGTCGACGCGCGAGCGCGGCGTCTCGTCGGTGGGTCCGGAGGGAGTCGAACCCTCAACATGCCGGGTAAGAGCCGGATGCGCTGCCGTTGCGCCACGGACCCGTGGCGAGATGAGTTGTGCGAGTCAGCGCCGACGTCGCCGGCGGAAGGAGTGAGGTGGAGGATCAGCCAGAGAGGCGACGAGAAGTCATGTCGCGAGCGAGACGATCACGAACGAGGAGAGCGCGACGCATGGGCGTGGGCGAACGAGCAGAGCAAGCTCTGCGTGAGAAGTGACGAGGAACGCGAGAGCGCGGACGAAGCGCGGGTGAGGAGTGACGAGGAACGCGCGAGCGCGGACGAAGCGCGGGGTGAGGAGCGCGGACGAAGCGCGGGTGAGGAGCGACGACGACGAACGGAGGGTGCGGAACGACGAGCGCGGGTGAGGAGTGACGGCGAGGCACGTGGGAGAGGAACGTGGACGACGAGCGCCATGCGCGAGCGCGCCGGAGCGTCATGCGTGAGCGCGCCTGGGGGGGGCGAAGCGAGCGTGAGCGTCGTGTGTGGGGTGGGGCGCGAGGGGGTCGAACCCTCATCCCTCGGGGTAAAAGCCCGGTGCTCGGCCGATTGAGCTAGCGCCCCGCGTGACAACGTCGTTTGGAGAGCCGTGACCGATCGCCAGAAATCATGATGACAATGGCATTTGATTTTTGACGCAAATGACCATTGAATACGCGCAGAGAGCGTATGCCATCGCCTGACACTGTCTGTTCCCATGCTCGTGCCCACACGAGCATGAGGACGCTACTGCCGCCCCGACGGGACGGAGGACCGTTGCAGCTGCAGCCTTGGGCGGATCGCTCCGCTCGACCCGAGAGAGCTCGGGCGGATCGACGCGACGGTTCTAGGACCGCCGGGTCGCGAGAGCGCTCGAAAGCCACAAATGCGGAAAGGCCACCTCGGGTTGCCCCGGGCGGCCTTCGCAAACGGCTCCGAACGTGGAGACGATGGCTGGGACCGCCTTTTAGGCGCCGCCCTCCTGCTGATTGGCGCTCGGATCGAGCGTGAGAGGGGCGGTGGACATGCGGCAGACGCCGAGCGCGAGACCCTGCGGACGTGCAGGGGCTGCAAAGGACGAGCTACCGCCAAAAATGGTGGAGGTTGACGACACGGAAGCTGGCCGATAGGCCGGCCCACGCCAGGACGTATCGCTGACGCGATGCGACGAGCCTCCCGCTTCCGACGCGAGGCACGCCAAGCCGCTGCGCTTCAGCGCTTCGGCAGTCGTCCTGTTGTTGGAAAGGGAGAGGATCACGCGAGACGAACACGCCCGGGGCCACCGGCACGTGCCTCCTGAGGAGAGATGGTGTCGTTCGTAGACGTTCCCGACGGGGAAGCGATTCAATCTATAGCCTGGCCTTTCGTGCCCCGCAAGCTTTTAAATCAAAAATCTCTCGCTTCGCTGCCAGCGCGTGAGCAACGGACAAACGAACATCTTTCAGCGACGAGAAGAGGCGCGAGCGAGCGCGAAGTGCAGAAGGAGCACGCGCGTGAGCAGAGCGGTGCCCGATGTGGCCGACGGTGACGGCGCGACGCGTTGGGCTCTCGACGCGGCGGCAGCATGGATCGTGGCGCCGGATGCGCGATGACGAGCAAGCCGAGGCCATCACTGGGCTCTCGACGCGGCGGCAGCATGGAGTGTGGCGCCGGATGCGCGCCCGAGGACATCACCGGCAGGCCGAGGACATCACCGGGCTCTCGACGCGGCGGCAGCATGGAGTGTGGCGCCGGATGCGCGATATCGAGCAGGCCGAGGACATCACCGGCCTCTCGACGCGGCGGCAACGTGGAGCGCGGCGCCTGGTTCGCGCGATGTCGTCCCGGCAGTACGTTGGCTGTGAAGAGGTCGTGGAGAACGCGTGCATGACGCAGGCTTTGGGGTGGCCCCTGGCCTGGCCCTGGCCTGGCCGGGCCATATGGTCACGCGTTCCAACGGCGCGTAATCGCTCGGGCGCGATGTCGGCATGGCGTTCGCTTTCGTCGCGGGCATGCTCGCCATCGCCGAGAGCGCTGTTCTCACGGGGGTCACCGCCCAGCCGGTTCGCGTGGAGGTGCGCGCCGAGGCAGGCATCCCTGCGTTCGAGCTCGTCGGGCTGGCCGAGACGACCGTCCGCGAGAGCCGCGTCCGCGTGAAGGCGGCGCTCGAGAACGTCGGGATCAAGATCAACGAGCATCGCATCACCGTGAACCTCGCGCCGGCGGACGTGAGGAAGAACGGGAGCTCGTTCGATCTCGCGATCGCGATCGGGACGCTGGTCGCGCTCGAGCAGCTGCCGCAGACGGCGATCGCGGGCGTGCTGCTGCTCGGAGAGCTCTCGCTCAGCGGACGCGTCCACGCGCTGCGCGGTGCGGTCGCTCATCTCGTCGGGGCGCGCGAGCGCGGCGTCGCGCGCGCGATCATGCCGCTCGCGAACGAGGAAGAGGCGTCGCTCGTCGATGGCGTCGACGTCGGGCTCGCCGCGACGCTCGGCGAGATCGTCCAGGCGCTGCGCGGCGCGGAGCCTCTCGCGCGTCCCCGGCGCTCGGACGTGCTCGAACGACGCGCCTGGCTGGTCGACGATCTCGCCGACGTTCGCGGACAGCACGGCGCGAGGCGCGCGCTCGAGGTCGCCGCCGCCGGCGGGCACAACCTCCTCATGATGGGCCCGCCCGGCGCGGGGAAGACGATGCTCGCGCGGAGGCTGCCGGGGATCCTGCCCTCGCTCACGCGCGAAGAGCGGCTCGAGGTCCTCGCGATTCACGGCGTGGCGGGCCTCCTCGGCGTGCACTCGGTGAACGAGCGGCCGTTCCGCGCGCCGCATCACACCGTGAGCGAGTTCGCCCTCGTCGGCGGCGGCGAGCACGTGCGGCCGGGAGAGGTGAGCCTCGCGCATCATGGGGTGCTCTTCCTCGACGAGCTCGCCGAGCTCCGCCGCTCCGCGCTCGAGGCGCTGCGGCAGCCGCTCGAGGACGGCGCCGTCACCGTGTGCCGGATGCGCGCGACGACGACGTTCCCCGCGCGGCCGATGCTCGTCGGCGCGACGAACCCGTGTCCGTGCGGCAACCGCGGCGACGGCACGATGCGCTGCACCTGCGCCGCCGACGCCGTGCGCGCGTACCGGCGTCGTCTGAGCGGTCCCCTGCTCGACCGGCTCGACGTGCACGTCGTCCTGCCGCGCGTCGAGCTCGCCGACCTGCAAGGCGGCGCGCGCGGAGAGGCGAGCGCCGACGTGCGGGCGCGCGTGACCCGAGCGCGAGAGGTGCAGCTCGCGCGCTTCAGGGCCGGCGAGACGAGCGCGGCGACGAACGCCCACCTGGCGCAACGCGACGTGGAGCGGATCTGCGCGCTCGACACGAAGACGCGGTCGCTCCTCGCAGCGGCGGTGGAGCGGCGTGGGCTGTCCGCGCGCGGCTACGGGAAGGTGCTCCGCGTCGCGCGGACCATCGCCGACCTCGCCGGCGTCGATCCGGTCCGGCACGCGGACGTGAGCGAAGCGCTCGCGGCGCGCGTTCTCGACCGCGACCTCGAAGGTCACCCCGCGTCCGCGGCGTGACGATGATTCGAAATAGAGAAATATAGAAATAGAAAATAGGGAATCGAAGGAGATAGAAATGTTCGCAGAGCTCGCAGAGAAGATGAAGGCGCTGAAGGGCGTCATCGGGTCGGTGGAGAAGCAGTTCGGCAAGGGCGCGATCATGTCGCTCGGGGACGACGGTGAGCTCGAGCCCGTGCCGACGATCCCGACGGGATCGCTCGCGCTCGACCTCGCGACCGGCATCGGCGGATATCCGCGCGGCCGCGTCGTCGAGGTCTACGGTCCGGAGTCGAGCGGCAAGACCACGCTGTCGCTCCACGCGATCGCGCAGGCGCAGCGCGCGGGCGGCGTGTGCGCGTTCATCGACGCGGAGCACGCCTTCGACGTGGCCTACGCGCGCTCGATCGGCGTCGAGACCGACAAGCTGCTCGTGTCGCAGCCGGACACGGGCGAGCAGGCGCTCGAGATCGTCGACATGCTGATCCGCTCGGGCGCGATCGACCTCGTCGTCGTGGACTCCGTCGCCGCGCTCGTGCCAAAGGCCGAGATCGAGGGCGAGATGGGCGACCATCACATGGGCGTCCAGGCGCGGCTCATGAGCCAGGCGCTCCGGAAGCTCACCGCCGTCGCGCATCGCACGGGGACCACCATCATGTTTATCAATCAGCTCCGTCAGAAAATAGGCGTCGTCTTCGGCAATCCCGAGACCACGACCGGCGGCAACGCGCTGAAGTTCTACGCGTCGATGCGGCTCGACGTCCGCCGCATCGGTCAGGTGAAGGTCGGCGACGAGCTCGTCGGCGGACGTACTCGCGTAAAGCTCGCAAAAAACAAAATGGCACCTCCATTTTGCGAAGCGGAGTTCGATATTCGATACGGGCAGGGCGTCGACACGCTCACGGAGCTCGTCGATCTCGGGCTCACGCGCGGGCTCGTCGAGAAAAGTGGGAATCACCTCTCGTTCGCGGGGACCACCCTCGGGAACGGGCGGGAGCGCTCGCGCGACGCGATCGCCGCGAATCAGGAGCTTCAGACGACGCTGCGGCAGGCCATCCTCGCGTCCGGTCCGGTGCGGCCCGGCCGGCGCGCGGACGCCGCGGCGTGACCGCATCGCGGGGCGGCCCTCTCGGTTCGAGGGCGAGGGCCGAGGGCCGAGGGCCGACGAGAGGGCCGCTCCGCGCGGGGCTCGACATTCCATTCGACGGAGGAAAATTCGATGTATTTCAGAGTCGACGATATCCCGACCAAGTATCGGCATCCCGAGCAGGCGCAGTTCGACGAGTGTCTTCGCGCGGTGGACTTCGCGCCACGATATGACGCGCTCTGCGCCGCTCACCCGAAGCGGGGCCCGGAGGTGCCGGTCGGCGCGCGCATGCCGGCGCTCCAGGGGACCGGACGCAGGTGGTATTACAACAGGCAATTCAAGTTCTACGCGCTCCGGGAGCGGGAGCGTCTTCCGAAGTACTGCGGGCTCGGGCTCGATCTGCGCATCGACGCCCGCGTCGAGACGGCGCTCCTCTTCTCGACGCCGGACGGCCACCTCTCGGCGCCGCTCGCGAAGCTCGCGCGGAACATGCATCGCTTCACCGAGCCCGGCTTCGTCTACCGGCCGGCCGCGCACCCCGCGCCGCGGATCGGATCGCTCGAGGAGCTGCCCGCCATCCTGACGGATTGCCTCGCGCTCTACGATCTCCTCGCCGAGGCGATCCGCGCGGCGGGAGACTGGTGGCGACCCGCGCTGGCGCGTGCGGCGTGAGGTAGCTAAGACGACGGCGTGAAGATCGCGCTGCGAAAGATCTCCGATGAGCGTCACGAGCTCGTGATCCGAAGCGACGAGAACGGACGGGAAGCCGTTCTCTGCGAGACGCGGAGCCTCCTCCGGCATGACCTCCTCCACTTCGCGGTGGAGGCGGAAGCGCGGCTCGAGCACGGATTCTGGGGACACCTCGCGCGCGGGAAGACGCTCGCCGACATGAACGATCGGTCCGGCGTCGCGATGGCCGACGCCGGACCGGAGCTCGCGGCGATCGAGCGGCTCGTGGGGGCGCTCGACGCGGCGGCGAAGGGACACCCCGCCGACGAGGTCGTCGCCGGGATTCGACGCTTTCACGAGACGAGCGGGCTCGTCGCGCCGACCTGGCTCGACGTCGAGCTCGTGCGGCGCGTGCAGGAGCGGATGCGGCGGCTCCTCGGCGAGTGGAAGGCGCTCCCCGTCGGCGGGACGATGCATTTGAGCTGGCCCCCGCCGCCGGCGTAGGCGGTAGCATCCGCGCGTGTTTTGGGCCGGTCGGATCGAGCGCGCGCGGGCGAGGCGGACGCGAACGATCGCGATCGTTCTCGCCGTCGTGGCGTTCGCGGTCCGGCTCGTCTGGGGGATCGCGGTGCAGTCGCCGTTCGACGCCCTCTACTCCGACATGGCCAACTACCACGGGCGCGCGATCGACCTCCTCGACGGCGCGACGCGCGGGGATCCGCGCAACTACGCGTTCTTCCCGTGGGGAGCGCACGTGCTGATCGCGCTGGAGCTCGCGGTGGTGGGGCGCACCTCGCAGATCGGCGTCGCGCTCGTGCACGCGCTCGTCGGCACGATCCCGGTCGTGTGCGTCGTCGCGATCACCGCGCGGGTCGTGCGACCTTTGGCGATCGTCGCGGTCGCGGGGCTCGTCGCGGCGCTCTGGCAGCCGGCGGTGGTGCACTCCGGGTTCTTCATGTCCGAGATGTGGTTCTCGGCGGCGATCGCGCTCGGGTCGGCGCTGATGCTTCGCTCCCTCGAGGGCAAGAGCGGCGCGCTCGGGGCCGGCTGCGCGTTCGCGGTCGCGATCGCGGTGCGGCCGCAGGCGATGTTGACCGTCGCGCTCGTGGCGGCGCTCGTCGTCGTGCGAGCCGCGCGCACGCGCGCGATGCTCGACGGCTGGGCGCGCCTCGTGGCGCCGATCGCGCTCGTGCTCGCGTTCTCGGCCGTGCGGATGCATCAGCTCTCGGGGCACTGGGGGCTCGTCTCGGAGAACGGGCCGCTCAATCGCGTGTTCGGCGCGACGCACATCGGGCGCGTGCAGGCGCGCTGGCAGAACCAGTATGGCCAATACGAGGCCTGGTACACGCCGCCGGCGAAGATGCCCGTTCGGCCCGAAGACATCGTCGCGTACGAGGGGTACATCGGCGACGCCGAGATCCTCGACCGGATCCGCGAGGAGCACATGAAGCGGGAGACGCGCTCGGAGTACGCGCGGCGCCTCGTCCGCAACACGCGCCTGCTCGCCTTCCGGCTCGTCTTCCCGGAGGAAGACTTCGCGGCGCGCGTCCCGTTTCGGCGCGTCCTCCAGCGCGTGTATCGCGTCGTGCTCGTCAACTTGCTGCCGATCGGGGCGTTCGGGCTCGCGGCGATGCTCGTGGCGCGGAGGAAGCGGCTCGTCGGGATCGTCGTGCTCGCGAACGGGCTCACCGTCGTCGTCGTCGCCGCGCTCTACTTCGCGGAGGCGCGGCTTCGCATGCCGTACGACTCCTTCGTGATCGTCGGCGCCGCGGCCGGCGTCTCCGCGCTGATCGCGATCGGAAAGCGCGTCCGCAGCTTCGTCCGCGAGCGGCATCGTTCTTGATGCGCGGCGGGCATGAACCCGCAGGAGAAACACCCGAAGCCGCCGTTCGAAGACGATCCGCAGTCGATCCCGGCGCGCGAATCCAGGATGCGTGACAAACCCGACCACGGCGAGACGAGCTACCGCGGCCATGGCAAGTTGAAGGACCGCGTGGCGATCGTGACCGGCGGCGACAGCGGCATCGGGCGCGCGGTCGCGCTCGCGTTCGCGCGGGAAGGCGCCGACGTCGCGATCGCCTACCTCGACGAGCACGACGACGCGAAGGAGACCAAGCGCCTCGTCGAGGAGGCCGGCCGCCGCGCCCTCCTCGTCGCCGGCGACCTCGCCGAGAAGGAGGCCTGCCACCGTCTCGTCGATACGGTCGTCGACACGTTCGGGCGCGTCGACGTCCTCGTCAACAACGCCGCCCATCAGGGCAAGGCGGCGGACACGTTCGAGGACCTCGACCCCGAGCGCGTCGAACGCACGTTCAAGGTGAACATCCTCGCGATGTTCCACCTCGTGCGGCGCGCGCTCCCGCACATGAAGGAGGGCGCGAGCATCATCAACGTCGCGTCGATCCAGGCGTACCAGCCGTCGAAGGAGATCCTCGACTACGCCGCGACGAAGGGCGCGATCGTGACGTTCACGAAAGGCCTCGCGGAGGAGACGATCGAGCGCGGCATCCGCGTGAACTGCGTCGCGCCGGGACCGGTGTGGACGCCGATCATCGTGCAGTCGTTCGAGAAGGAGAAGATCGCCGACTTCGGATCGCGCTCCGTCATGAAGCGGCCCGCGCAGCCCGCCGAGCTCGCGCCGGCGTTCGTCTTCCTCGCGAGCGACGAGGCGAGCTACGTCAACGGCGAGGTGCTCGGCGTCACCGGCGGCAAGCCGCTGTCGTGAAGGCCTTCTTCACCGGATCCCACACCGGCTTGCACTCGCGGCGCACCGGCTTCGCGGCCGGCGGCGGCGGCGGCGGTCGTGAGCTCGACGCCGACGTGCTCGATGTGCTCGCCGCGGGGACGCACGCGGTCGCGGCCGGCTCGGCGGAGGTGGAGGTCGCGACGGGCGTGATCTCGAGCAGCGCGGCGGGCAGCGGCGGCACGGTCGCCGCCGGCGCCGGCGGCGACGACGCGGGAGGGGAGGGCGCCGCCGCTGGGGCGCGCGAGACGTGACGTGTCGCCACGAAGCTGGCGGCGAAGACACACGCCGCCGCGACGAGCCACGGCCACACGCGTCGCCTCCCCGCCGCCGCGGGCGCGCCCGACTGCGTCATCGCGGGCACCGACTCCGGCGGCGCGGAGTCGTGCGCCGCGACCGCGCGCGCGAACGGCGACATCACGATCGGCCCGTCGACGAGCGCGGCGAGACGCGCATCCGAGTCGGAGAGCACGTCACGACGCTTCGCCGGCAGCGCGCCGGAGCTCGGTGCGTCGCGAGAGGAGCGGCGCTTCTCGGACGCCGGCAGCGCGCCGGAGCTCGGCGCGGCGGCGGCTGGCAAGCGAGGGCCTGACTCGAGCGCCTCGCGCGCCGCGGCGGCGGCGGCGAGCTGGGCCGAGTCGAGCGCCTCCGCGAGCGGGGCGAACCCAGCGCTCGGGGTCGCCGGCTCGAGGCACGGCGAGGAACGTGGGAGGACGAAGAGCGCGCCGTCCTCGCCGCGCGGCGGACGCTTCGCCGTCGCGACGAGCTCGGACTCGTCGACCTCGACCGAACGCGGCGACGGCTGCGCCACCGCGGCGAGCTCCGCTTCCAGCTCCTCCGGGAAGAACACACGAGGCGTGGGGACCGTCATGCGCTCTTCGGCCGGGTCGGGATCGGCGGCGACGGCCACGCTCCGTCGCGACAGCGTGGCGGCCTCGACGCGGGAGCTCGCGCGCCACTCCTCCTCGCTCTGCGCGAGCGTGCGGCGGAGCCTCGCCATGTGGTCGTCCGCGACCTCGGCGAGCCACGCGCCGAGGTCCGCCTGCGTCGCGGGCGGATGCGCGGTGCACATCGCCTCCGCCATCTCGAGCGCCGTCGCGTACCGGTCGCCGGGCGCGAGCGAGATCGCGCGCATCACGACGGCGTCGAGCGCGATCAACCGCTTCCACCCCGCCTGGCCCATGCTCCGGCGCCACGCGCTGCACTCCTCGACCAGCGTCGGGATCGTCCCGTCGAACAGCATCGAGAGGTAGTCCGTCTCGCTCATGCTCTCGCCGATGCGGCGGTTCGCGAGGAGCTCCCACATCACGACGCCGGCCGCGTAGACGTCGGCGCGCCGCGTGATCGGATCGGCCTTGATCTGCTCCGGCGCCATGTAGCTCAGCTTGCCCTTCATCACGCCAGGCCGCGTCTGGTGCGCGCTCGTCCGCGCCTTCGCGATGCCGAAGTCGAGGAGGCGCGGGACGCCCTCCGTGCTCAGCATGATGTTCTGCGGGGACACGTCGCGATGGATCACGTCGAGCGGCGTGCCGAGCTCGTCGCGCGCCTCGTGCGCCGCGTGGAGCCCCGCGAGCACGCCCGCGACGATCGCGACGGAGATGCCGGTCGGGATCGGCTTCAGCGCCATCCGCGCGCGACGCATCACGACGCTGAGCGGCACGCCGTGCACGTACTCCTGCACGAGCATCACCTCCGCGCCGGTCACGACGACGTCGAGGACCGGCACCACGTTCGGATGATGGATCCGCGACGCGATGCGCGCCTCGTCGTGGAACATCGTCACGAACTCGGGGTCCTCCGCGTATTCGGGATGGAGCCGCTTCGCCGCGACGAGGCGATGGAACCCCTCCGCGCCCGTCACGCGCGCGGCGTGCACCGACGCCATGCCCCCGCGCGCGATCTCGGCGTGGAGCACGTAGCGGCCGACCTTCTCCGGTCCGACGCGCTCGTCGTCGCAGGTCATCGCCATGCGACCTCCGCCCCCCGAAGGCCGCACGCACGCGCGAAGGTGGACTGCATACTTGCCGGAGGGCACGCCGCGGTCCATCGCGCCGAGGCCCATTTTCCCGTGCCGCGCGCGCGCGTTGCGGGGTCCTCCCCGCAGGACGATTGCGGGATGCACACATCAGCAACGAACGTCAGCGGCGCTTCGGGTCGAGGCCGTGCTTCTGCGCGAGCTGGTGCAGGTACATGCGGTCCATCTTTGCGTCGCGGGCGGCCTTGCTGAAGTTGCCGCCGGTGCGGGTGAGGAGCGGCTCGAGGTAGGACTTCTCGAACTCCGCGATCGCCGCCTCCTTCGCCTCCTTGAACGGGACCGTCGCCGCCTCCTCCGGCGAGTAGCGGCGGACCGTGCCGCTGCGATGCGGGAGCGACGCGTCGGAGAGGACCAGGCTGCGCTCGACGTGGTTGCGGAGCTCGCGCACGTTGCCGGGCCAGTCGTGGCGCGCGAGGTCGGCGAGGACCGCGTCGTCGATCGCGCGCGGGCGGCCGAGCGCTTGGAGGAACGCGCGCGCGAGGAGCGGGACGTCGTCGAGGCGCTCGCGCAGCGGCGGGATGCGGACGGTGAGCTTCGCGAGGCGATAGTAGAGGTCCTCGCGGAAGCGGCCGCGGTTCACCTCCGGCTCGAGGTCGCGGTTCGTCGCCGCGATGACGCGGACGTCGACGCGCTTGCCGCGGTTCTGCCCCACGCGCCGGACCTCGCGGTTCTCGAGCGCGCGGAGGAGCTTCGGCTGGAGCTCGAGCGGGAGCTCGCCGATCTCATCGAGGAAGAGCGTGCCGCCGTCGGCCGCTTCGAAGGCGCCCTCGCGCTCGCGGTCGGCGCCGGTGAAGGCGCCGCGCACGTGGCCGAAGAGCTCGCTCTCGACGAGCGAAGGCGAGATCGCTCCGCAGTCGACGACGACGAGCGGGCCGTCGGCGCGCGCGCTCCGCTGGATGATCTCCGTCGCGACGAGCTCCTTGCCGGTGCCGCTCTCGCCGAGGACGAGCGTGTCGATGTCGCTCGCGGCGACGCGCTCGACGATCTCGAAGAGACGGAGCATCGGCGGGCTCGCGCCGACGAGCGCGCCGAACGAGTCGCGCGGCGGCGGCGCGGACGTGTGCGTCTTGCCGGGGACGAGGCGCAGTGTCGTGTCGCCGAGCGTGAGCGTCGCCTCGCGCTCGACCTCGGCGACGAGCACGCGCACGCCGTCGAGACGTGTGCCGTTGAGCGAGCCGGAGTCGGTGAGGCGCCAGCGACCGTTCTCGCGCGTGAGCCGGCAGTGGAAGCGCGACACCGTCGCGTCGTCGAGCACGAGCTCGTTCGAGGGATGCGAACCGATCCGCACGACGTCGTCGCCGTAGACGCGCGCGCCGATCGCGATCGTCGCGTGCTCGGTCATGAGGCCGAGGAGCGGGTTGGTCCGCTTTGCGAGCGTCGGTTCCTCTCGGCGCCGCATCACCTTGGAGCTTAGCGCGCGGCGGTCTCCTCCGCGTCCTGCTTCTCCCAGCGCTCCTTCAAATAGGGGTACGTCGTCTCACCCATTGCGTGCAGCTGCCGCACGTGGTCTGCGGCGAGCTTGCCGTGGAATCCAGCGATGTGAAAGCTGCCTTCGTCGACCTTGTAGAACTGGTGCATCTTCGGTCGCGGTCCGTCGATGGAGCACGGCTTGCGCCGGATCGACTCGAGCTCGAGCAGCTTTCCGACGCACTCCTGAACGCTCGGGTAGGGGCCGGTCGGGATGGTCGTGTGGGTGATGGCGAAGAGCTTCTCGTTCTTCCGCGCCGCCTGGGAGAAGCGGGTCCACCGCTCGAGGCCGGCCGTGTTTATCGTGCGTTTCCTGACGTTCTTGAAATTCGTGAAAAATCCGTCGGCGAGGAGGACCGCGTCGACGCGGTCCGCCGTCGTGTCGGACATGATCCGCGAGATCGAGCTGAAGCCGGCGCTCCACGCCGACAGGGCGAGGCGTCCGAGCTTCGCCTCGCCGCGCGACTTCGTCACCTCGGCCTCGACGTCGGCGAGCAAGCGCTCGAAGACCTCCGGGTCCTTGAAGGCGTTCGAGTAGGGCGGCGTCCCCATCCCCAGGTTGACGCTCACGACCGCGACGTTCAGCTTCGCGCGCTCGACGTTCTGCTCCTGCCAGCGGCCTTCGCCGTGGAAATGGACGACGAGGTCGTAACGACCGCCGTGGGTCGTGAACCACGAGGGGATGAAGAGCTCCGAGCCGCGGAGGCCGAGCGCCGTCCGCACCGGCTCGGGCGGCTCCGCCGGACGCGGCGCGGGGGGCTCGGCCTCGGTCTTGGGCGCCGATCCCGCGTCCGCGACCGTCGACGCGGCCGTCGCAGGTGCGGGTCGCTTCTCGTGTGAGCACGCGGCGGCGCCGATGCTCCCGAGAAGCATCACCGCGAACGCTCTGGCAGCAATTTTCCCGTGAACTTTCAAGCGTGCGGGCCCGCATGTGAGGGATCGTTACAACAGGGTGAGTAAACGACGCCTCAGGGCGTGGTTGGATTTGCGCAAGACCAGAGCAAATTGTGCCGCAACTCCGGGGGACATCAAGTTCGCGGCACCTCCCTGTGGGTGGGCATCACCTTTGCGATCACCCATGACCGGAGAGACGATCCACCATGGCCCATCCCAAGATGCCCGCTCGTCCCCAGACCCCGTCGGCTCCGGTCGCCCCGCTGGCGCCCCAAATTCCGTCGGCTGGGAAGAGCTCCTCGGGGATCGCCCCGCGTCCGCCGGCTTCCATTCCGCCCGCGGCGATTCCGCCTTCACCGCCGGTCCCGCAGGCGCTCGCGGAGCCGAGCTATCCGGAGCCGAACCCGACCATCCCGGACATCGAGCCGCCGGTCGCGAGCGGGGTCCAGGCGCCGAGGAGCATCCAGACCGTCCGCCAGCTGGTGGAGACGGTCTCGGTCCCCCGCGTCTCGCTCACGATCGAGCGCGAGGGCGGGATGCCCGCGAACCGCACCATCGTGCACGACGGCGACGTCTGCAAGATCGGCTCGCACGCCTCGAACGACATCGTCCTGCGCGACCCGATGGTCTCGCGCTTCCACTGCCGCCTCGTGCGCGAGGACGGCGTGTGGCGCCTCCGCGACTCCGGCTCGATGAACGGGACGAAGCTCGAGAACGTCCGCGTCCGCGACGCCGACCTCGCGGAGGGCGGCGTGCTCGGCCTCGGCGACTCGATCGTCCGCATCCGCGCGGGCGCGCCGCAGAAGGAAGACATCGTCCCGATGCTGCCGTCGTTCGGCGCGCTCGTGGGGACGAGCATGCCGATGCGCCGCCTCTTCGGGCTTCTCGACAAGATCGCGCAAAGCGACATCAACGTCTTGATCGAGGGCGAGAGCGGCACCGGCAAGGAGCTCGTCGCGACGGAGATCATGCAGCGCAGCGCGCGCGCGGACAAACCGTTCGTCGTCGTCGACTGCGGCGCGATCAGCCCCGCGCTGATCGAGAGCGAGCTCTTCGGTCACATCCGCGGCGCGTTCACGGGCGCCGACCGCGATCGCATGGGCGCGTTCGAGGCCGCCGACGGCGGCACCGTGTTCCTCGACGAGCTCGGCGAGCTCCCGCTCGAGCTGCAGCCCAAGCTGCTGCGCGCCCTCGAGGCGCGCGAGATCCGCCGCGTCGGCGAGACCCGCGCGCGCCGGGTGAACGTCCGCGTCATCTCGGCGACGAACCGCGACCTCGAGCGCGAGGTCAACAAGGGTCGCTTCCGCGAGGACCTCTACTTCCGCATCGCCGTCATCAGCGCGCGCGTGCCCCCGCTCCGCGAGCGCCTCGACGACATGCTGCTGCTCGTCCGCACCTTCCTCTCGCAGCTCGGGGTCCCGGAGGAGGAGCGCCTCTTCGGACAGCAGGCCCTCTCCGAGATGGCGAAGCACGACTGGCCCGGCAACGTGCGCGAGCTCCGCAACTACGTCGAGCGCAGCGTCGTCCTCCAGTCGGCGAGCCCCGCGCTCCGCCGCGGTCAGAACGGCGCGGTCGGCGTCGCGACCTCCGGCCCCGCGAACGGCATCGACCTCTCGGTCCCGTTCCGCATCTCGAAGGACGCCGTGATCGACTCGTTCGAGCGCGGCTACCTCTCGCAGCTCCTCGAAGCGGCGGGCGGCAACATGAGCAAGGCCGCCCGCATGGCGGGGATGGACCGCATGTACCTCCACCGCCTCGTCCAGAAGCACGGCCTCCGCGGCGGCCGCTCCACCGCCCCGCCGAGCGAGTCGCTCCGCGCGGCGACGCCGATCCTCAAGTAGCTGCGTCAGCCCTTCTTCCGCCGCACCACCGAGAGGACCATCCCGAGGTCCTCTCGTCCGAGCTCGCGCGTGGCGACGAGGAGGCCGAGGTACGCGACGCCGAGGAGGGGGGCGACGGCGAGGGTGGCGAGCTTGCCGAAGGGCGGGGTGTAGAGGCCCGCGAACGCGGCGAGCGCGACGCACATGCCGACGCGGAGCGCGGTGAGCGCGGGGACGAACGCGCCGGCGGTGCGGCGCGCGGTGATCACGCCGACGACGAGCGCGAGCGAGAGCGCGGAGAGCACCGCCGTCGCCGACGCGATGAGCTGCGCCTTTCCGAAGATCGCGTCGGGCACGAGGACGCTGCACGCGCCGGCGAGGAGCGCGAGCGCGAGCGCGGTGAGCCCCATCGCCGCGCGCTCGCGGCCGAGGCTGACCAGGATCGTCGTCGTCAGGCTCAGCATCGCGAACGCGCCCTGGCCGAGGACGAGCACGCGCAGCGCCGGCGCGCCGGACGCCGCGACCTCCGGCGCGTACGCGAGCCGGATGAGCGGCTCCGGCATCGCGACGATGACGGAGATCATGAGCCCGCACAGGATCGCGCCGATGCGCGCGCCGCGCGAGACGAGCTCGGCGACGCGTTTGTCGCCCTCCTCCTTCTTCGCCTTCGCGAGCATCGGGAAGAGCACCTGCGTCACGCTGAACAGGAACTGGAAGGGGAGGAACGCGAAGAGCTGGCAGGCGCGGTACACCGCGATCCACTGGTTCGCGGCGGTGCCCGGCTCGAGCAGCGCGCCGCCGGGCGCGACCGCGCCGTCGGCCTTCACCGCGGAGAGCGAGAGGAAGCGGCCGAGCAGGATGATGTCGGCCTGCATCAAGGCCTGGACGAAGAGCTGCGCGAGGATGACGGGCACGATGAGCCGCACGTACTCGCGCGCGGCCGGCACGCCGGCGGGCCGCTCGCCGCTCGGCAGCGCGGCGCCGGTCCCGGTCCACGTGAGCGCGAGGAGGAACACGCCGGTGGCGGCGAGCACGGTGCCGACCGTCGCGCCGAGCATGCCGGGGAGCGTGCCCGCCGCGCGCGCGATGCCGCCGCCGTTCTTCGCGAAGAACCAGCCGACGCCGATCATCGACGCGGTGCGGAGCGTGGCGGCGACGACGTTGAGCGACGCCTGCCGCGTGAACATGCGGCGGCCGTTGAGGTACCCGACGAGCGGCGCGTACACGCCGTACACCGCGAGCACGCCCGCGATCACGACGAGCGGCGTCAGGATCTCGGGCGCGCTCTGGAACGCGGTCACGACCGGCGCGGCGCCGAGCAGGAGCGCGGTCGCGAGCGCGGCGACGCCGAGGTGGACGCGGAGCGCGGCGCGGAACGCCTGGCGCTCGGCGTCACCCGCCGCGGCGGTGACGCGGCTCACGCCCTGGATCGAGCTCGTGACGACGACGTTGTTGAACACGTTCGACACCGCGAGCACGCGCGCGAGGGCGCCGTAGTCCGCGAGGCCGATCGCGCGCTGGAGGAGCGGCTGCTGCACGAAGCCGGTCACGAGGAAGTAGACGTTCGCCGCGAGCATCGCGAGGCCGCCGCGGCCCGCGCGCTTCTGCTCGTCTTCGTTGGCGGTGGCTTCTTTGGTCGCTTCGGTCATGGCTTCGCGGGGAGGAACGCGACCGGCGCGCGCGGGAGCGAGAGCGAGCGGCCGGTCTCGGTCAGCTCGCAGGCGCCGGTGAGGGCGAGCTCGTGGACGAGGAACTGGTTCTGGACCGCGCGGCGATCGCCGACCCAGAGCGTCGAGCCGTGCCAGGTGAGGCCCTGGAGGTCGTAGCCCGGCGTGGGGCCGAGGACGGGAGACGCGTACGAGCGGAGGACCGCGCCGGTGTCGGGATCGAAGGTCACGATCGCGGTCGGGTTCACGCCCGGCTGCGGACCGGCCGCGATCGCGACGCCGCAGCCGGGGCGCACCGCGATCTCGGAGACGCTGCCGCCGAGCGCCCTCTCGGCGGCGAGCAGCTTCGTCGTCGACGTCGCGGTGTCGAAGCGCTCGATGCCGGCGTGCTCGTCGTCGTCCGCGTCGAAGCGGCCCGGCTCGGCGAGGAACAGCGCGCCGCCGAGCTCGACCATCGGGTTGAAGGGGTTCCGTCCGGCGAGGTCTATCGTCGCCTCGACCGTCCGCGTCGCGACGTCGATCCGGAGCATCTGCGAGGGGCGCGTCGACTGGAGCGGCGGCGTCGAGCGATCGTCGAGGCGCTCGAGCGCGACGAACGCCTTCGGGACGCCGCCGACGGGGACGACGCGCACCGACTCGGCCTGCGGGTTGCCGTCCTCGTCGAAGCTCGAGAGATCGAGGTCGCCGTCGACCTCGCCGTTTTTCACGAAGACGAGCTTCGGCGTGTTGTAGAGCGCGACGAGGAGCGTCGCGTCGTCCACGCTCGCGACGTCGTGCGGGTTGGCGCGCGCGGTCGGCGTGCGGAACTCGACGAGGTTCGTCTTCGCGCGCGGCGCTCCGCACGAGGGATCGAGCTCGAACACGAGGTCGCGATCGCGCGAGAGCCAGAACACGCGCCCGCGGTCGCCGACGAGCATCGGATCGTTTCCGAGGTCGACGCCGGTGGTGCGCTCGTCCTCGACGCAGCCGGGCGCATGACACGCGACGCTCGACTCGAAGTCGCTCGCCGCGACGAGGAGCTCGGCCCCCGGGCAGCCGCCCGCCGCCTCGGTCGCGACCGTGTCGCTCTCGCAGGCGAAGAGGATGAGGAGGAGGGCGGGCGCCGAACGCACGCCGCTCTATTACCCCAAAGCGGTGGTCTCGCGACTCAGAACATGTTCTTGGGGTCGAGCGGCTTCCCATCCGGCCCACGCCCAGCCTTGCGATACGCCTCGTCGGGCGTCATCGACGGGGCGGGGGGCGGCGGCGTGACGTCACGGACTCTCATCGAGCTCCGCGCAGCGTCCTTGTACGAAACGGTGACTTCGATGTGGAGGCGCCGGTTCGGCTCCTTCGGCGG
Source organism: Labilithrix sp. (assembly GCA_019637155.1). NCBI lineage: Bacteria > Pseudomonadati > Myxococcota > Polyangiales > Labilitrichaceae > Labilithrix > Labilithrix sp. Next base: position 51,904 of record JAHBWE010000031.1, read on the forward strand.
GACGGCGTCTTCGAACGTCGTCTTCTGGGCGCCGGCGACGATCTTCGCGTCTTGCACGTGCGCGCGGACGTAGTTCGAGAGCTCCTCCGGCAAGAGCCGGCTCCGGACCTCCACCATGTCCGTGATGCGATAGACGATGGACGAGTCCCGCGGAAGGACGAGGCCGAAGGCGTTCTCGTGCCCTTCGGGGAACTCGCCCTCGCGGAGGTGATCTTTCGGTTTGCCCGCGTCGACCTCGGGGGGTGGCGGTGGCTTCTTGCAAGCGGCGGCGAGGAGCGCCGCCGCGAGGATGGTCACTGCAGAACGAGCGCCCATGAATCGACTTTCGTCGCTTGCTTCGGGAGCGGTCGCGAGACCGACTTGCGGTCCGCCTGCGTGTTCCTGCCGGCGCCGCCGGGGCGGGTGATGCCGAACGTGAGGCTGTAGGATGACGAGGCGACGGATTGGTAGCCCATGTTGCCGTATTCGTCGGTTGCGGCGTCTTCCGAGCATGCGGAGGATGCGGTCAGCGTCACGCCGGGGATGATGTCGCTGATCGGCTGGCCGATGCTGTCGACGGGGATCACGTTCGCGACCTTCGATGCGCCCGGAGCACATAGCCCCGTGACCGAATCGATGTCGGTGTCCTGGCACCACTCGGGCCGGCCGCCGCTCGTCGGATCGCCGTCGGTGAACGGCGCGGTGTAGTGGAGGCCCCAGAGCTTGGTGAGGCCAAGGCCGGTGCAGATGGCGGAGCCCGTGGCGGGCTGGCGCGGCTGATACGACGCGAAGTAGAGGATGCGGTCGAAGACGGTCATCGGGCCGGTGACGCGCTCGGAGTTGGGGAGCACCTGCCACCAGAGCGTGCTGGCCTTCGGGAAGGAGCTCGCGTCGCGGACCTCGCGGATCGAGAAGACGTAGTTGGTGTCGCTGCTCGCGACCATGCTCTCCTGATCGCCGGTAGCCACATTGATGATGAGGCTCCCGGACTCGTCGAGCGAGAGGACCGGCGGGACCTGGATGGGGTGGCCGGCGAGCCCCGGAGTGGCGGCCGTCGTCACGGCATAGAGGTCCGAGAAGAGGTTCATGCGCCACCTTCGCGGGTCCGTGCTCGTGAAGTCGATGCGCCAGAGCGTGCCGTCGGCGTCGCCGATGAACGCCTTCTGGATCGGAACGCCGACCTGGTCCGGGAAGACGACGGGCGTGCCGACCATCGGCGAGTCGAGCGGGGTGTCGATCATCTTCAGCGAGGCGCCGATGAGGGCGGGGACGTCCTGATTGGCGCGCCCGAAGTGCGCGATGATCTCGCCGTTGTCGAGGCGGACGACCGTGACGCCGCGTCCCGGCACGGGCTGCGTGCAGTCGCCTCGCGCCCACCTGCGGACGTCCGTACGCGGCGTGCGGTCGGAGTAGTCCGCGCCGGACTCGTCGGGGGTCGTGGGCTTCGCGCGGCGCGGGCAGGTCTGGCCAGTGATCGGCGGCTCGTCGTAGCCGCCGGGGAGGATCGCGATCCCGACTTGGCGATCGACGTCGGCCGCGTCACGGATGACGACGGTCCCGACGGCGGGCGTCGACGTGTGCTTGCCGAACAGCGCGACCATCGGCGTGTTGCCGATGGTCGACCTGCGGATCTCCTTGGCCGGGTCGGTGGCGCTCGCCTGCGGCACGTCGGTGAGCTGCCACAGGAAGTGCGGACCCCTCATCGCCGCGCTGCCCGTGTCGCCGCTCGTCGAGACCTGGGCGATGTCGTTCGACGTCGGCGTCTGGTGGTTCGCCGTGCAGTCACCGCCGCAGTCCGCGTCGGTCACGTTGAGGGCGTAGTAGCCGCCCGTCGTTCCGATCCCGGCGACCAGCGTGGAGTGCCACTGCGAGGCGGCCTGCGTACCGGCCGCGGGGCGATCCCAGACCGTCTCACGCACGACGGGCGTGCCGTCGAGGAGGATCTGGTTGCCGCCGGGGTAGTTCGAGGCGAGGCGCGGAAGGACCGCCGGCGGGACGAACGCCCAGAGCTCGTGCTTCGCGTCCGTGCCGCCTTCATCGAGCGCCTTGAACGCGTGGAGGATGCCGTCGGTGGTTGCGGCGTAGAGGACCGTCCTCCGCGCGGCGCGGTTCGCCTGGTAGTCGCGGAAGCCGTCTTCACGGAGGAGGCTCTGCGGCGGCGGAACGATGGCGGGGTTGGCGTGATAGACGGCGCCGAGCGCAGCGCAGCGCGCGACGCAGACCTCGCCGGACGGGCACGTGGCCGGCAGCGCATGCGGGACGCACGAGTCGCCCGAGATCGAGCATTTGCCCGGCTCCGACTCGGACGTGCGGCACCGGACGTTGAAGTCGTAGCCGCGGAAGCTGAGGGGGGTCGGAACCGCGGTCGCAAACCCCCATACCACCGACGTGCACTCGGCTGGTCCTGCCGCACCGTCGAGCGCAGGGATCAACGTGGTGCCGCGGTCGATGCGGCCGCCGGTCTGTACCGCGCGACCACGCTTGCACGTGTGTTCGGTGATGCCGAGCGCTGCCGGCCACGCGGGGGGGAAGCTGAGAGGGGCGGGCATCGCGACCTCGGTTCCGCCGTAGGTCGGGGCCCCGCCGCCGGGCTTGGTGATGGGATCGGCGCCGGTCGACGACGGTGTTCCGGCGTTGGCGTACGGACGAACGGACGCGCTCGAGTCGATCGAGGTATCGCCGGCGTCGCCCGCAACGACCGAGAGGAAGAAGCGCGCGTTGTCCTCGGTCTGCTTCGCCAGGTTCTCGGACATGAAGTCGCCCTTGCTGGCGAGCTGGCTATCGTCGGGGAGAGAGGCGAGCTTCCCGGTGATAGGGTCGTTCTTGCATACGAACCGTGTGCGGTCGATCTCGCCGGACCACGGGCGCTGGGAGCTCGGGATGAACGTACCGTGGAACTGGCCGGCGACGGCGGTGGGCGACGCCGCGGTCGCGGAAGCCGAGAAGCGAGTCGACGGAGACATCACGGGGATCGTCTTCGTGCTCGCGCTGCGGATGATGTTCGCCATGATGCGGCCGAACGCGAGGACGATGTCGGCCTGCGACTCTGCGAAGAACGCGCTCGTCTCGGACCCCGCGAGCGCGAGCTCGTTCAGCTTGCAACACGCGTAGCCGGTCGTGCCCTCCGTCGGCGGTGGGGTGCAAGCCGCCTGCATCGCGAGCGCAGCGTCGTGGTCGCTGCTTGCGGAGGCGGCCACCTGGTCGAACCATCCCTTGCACGAGGTGACGCCGGTGGGGAGGCCCTCGGCAGGGCCGCCCGCCACGCCGTTCACGGAGAAGCCGATCACGAAGGTGGTGACCTTCTTCAGCGGGTCCGTCGCGGTGAACATGTCGTTCGCGATGACGGAGCCGCGCTCGTACGGACAGTCCGTCCCGGCGCAGCCGCCCGCGCCACGGAGATCGAGGTTCGGGGCGCCGTCGGTGAGGAGGACGATGTACTTGTCGCGGCAGCCGTACGGATCGCTCCGCGGCCCCGCCGGATCGTCCCAGAGGAAGGTGCGCGCGTCGTCGAGCATCCCGTCGATCGGCGTCGCACCCCATGGACGCGACGCGAGGAGCACCTGCTGGACGTGCTCGTTCTGCGCGCCGAGCTCGTAGAGGTTCGCGTCGGGGTCCGGGAAGGGGACCAAGCGTCCCTCCCACGGCGGCGCGCCCCGGTTGCGCGCGCCGACCTCTTGTGGGGTGAACGGGCAGGGCGGGGCGGTCGTCGGCCTGCCGCGAGTCCAACCGATCTCCGGGAAGACGGTGACGGGGCAGTCTGCGTCCGTCGCGATGCACGTGCGGGTGTTGTAGTCGGCGCTAGTGGAGCGTCGGTGGTAGCTCCACGTGCCGGTGAACGGGTTCGCGATGTCGATGTACGTGTTGCTGCCGCTCGTGGTCACGCCCGTGAAGCCTGACGTGTCGCTGTCGAACATCATGAGCGCGAAGCGCGCAAAGTCGCGCGCGACGTCGAGCTGCCCGTCGTTCGTCTGCTCGAACGTGCATCGGCTCAGCCCCGACGCATCCGTCGCGATGAGCCCGTTGTTGATCGAGTTGTAGAGGACGCTTGCGAGCGCGTTGTCGGGGAAGTCCGTGGCGAGGCCGCCGGCTCCGAGGCCGTTGGGGCCGACGCCGTTGGGAGAGCTCGCGCCCGGGAGGTGCCACGGCGTGATCGCGCAGGCGTTCGCCGGCGAGTTGCCGGAGGTCGGCTGGTGGTACGGGATCGCGTAGCCGACGTCGTACGGCGGCTGGTTGTTGATCTTGTAGATCTGGGCGAACGGTTCCGTCGCGCCGCGCGGCCTCGCCGCGCAGCTGAAGAACGGCTGGATGTTGCCGGTGAGCGCCTGGAGCAGCATGCCCCAGCGGTTCGGCTCGCTCATGACGCCGTGGTCGCACAGCGTTCCCGGATCCTCGCCGGGGAGCTTGTTGTTCGGCATGCGCTCCATCGAGCCGGAGTTGTCGACGAGGAGCAGGACGTCCGGCAGAGGACGGCTCGACGTCCCCGCGACCTGCGCGTGGGCGGCTCCGGAGAGCGAGAGCGCAGCAGAGCCGACGACGAGAGCGGCGAGACGAGCCGAGCGGAACGAATGGCGTTGCACGGTTGGTCCTCCTCAGTTCACTGCATGTAGGGGCCGACGACGAGGCGTCCGCGCCCGACGACGATGGAGTGAGCGGGTTGCATCACACCGCCCACGGCTGCTGGACGCATCTCCGCGAACACGGTAGCGCGGATCACGGTGAAGACCGGCGGCGGGCCTGCCGCGGAAGAGACCGAGTATCCGGCCGGCGCAGCCCAGTCGATCGGATTGGTGAGCTCGACCCGGATGTTGGCGTAGCTCTGCACCTCGCCGAAGCTCTGGTTCGAGAAAGGTATCGTGTACGGCGGAGCGTTGTAGCCGTCTGGCGGCGTGCTGGGGTCGGGGTAGTTGTTCGGGTCTTCGGAGTAGGGTTTCATCGACTTCGGCGTCAGAGTGAGGCACGCCTCCGCGACGCGGTCGCGAATCGAGCTTCCGCCGGAGGTGAGCGGCTTCGAGGTCGTGCAATCCACCCTCGAACTGACGCGCACCGCCGCGTCCGCCATCATGTCGTTCATGACGACGCGCGCGTTGCGCGGCGTGAGCATCGACGCCGTCATCGTGACCGCGAGCTCCGCCGCGTGCTGTCCCTGCGCGGCCTGACGCCCATGACCGGCCGCGCGGACCTGCTGCGCGGTCCCCGCCAGGCTCCAGGCGCCCATCGCCGCGAGGAGCCCGAGCGTGATCGCGACGATGAAGAGCGCGGCGCCGCCGGCGCGACGACGGGCCCGAGCGCGGCGAAGTGCGATCGGTCGAGTGGTGGCCATCAGTAGAATGCCCCCGCCTGGTTGGTGAGCGCGACCTCGGAGACGACCGTGCGGACGCGCGCGAACTTCCTGCAAGGTGTAGCGGTGTCGACGCAGACGCGGGCCCTGGAGGTCGCCACGCCCGTGGGAAGATCGACCTCACGGTCGGCCACGGCGGCGCGGATGGCGAGGCGGAACCGAACGGAGCGTACGCGCTGCGGCCCGGGCTGCCCCGGCAGGATGCTGTTGGGGCCGTTCGTCGCGTTGAAGATGCTTCCGTTCCCGTTGTCCGTGTCCATGTCGTAGACGACATGGCGCGCGGCGCCAGTGGCGCCGGGAACGTCGAGGACGATCCCGAACTTGAGGTCGGTCGCGTACTCGGCGATGACCTCGGGCGGACCGACGGCCACGCCGTCGAAGTCGATCACCTGACGCACGAGATCGACCTTGGCCACCTGGCCGAGGCCGGGCTCGGTGTGGAAGCTCGCGTTCATCGACTCGGTCGCCAGCGCGAGCCTCCAGACGACGCGCGAGAGCGGCGCGATGGTGACGCGACCGCCTTCGCTCGAGCCACAGCCGCGCGCGACGCCGCCGGCCGGGTTCTCGTAGGAGTCGCCGCCGACACCCGACCCGCTGTTCGCGTAGAGGACGCCGCGCAGGTTCGTGTCGCCGGAGACCGTGACCGCGAGCCTCCCTCCGGCCACATCGACGTTGCAGACCGGGACGTAGTGGTGGCACCCGATCGCGTCCGTCACCTGCGCGAGGAACCTCCTGCCCGCGACGGGCTGGAAGGCGGTCCTCGCGTTGTTGCGAAAGCGAGTATCGTCGTAGGGGACCGAAGCCGACATTCCCGCGAGCTGGTAGACCGCGGCGTCGGCGTTGGGATCGAGGGTGATCGTCTGCGCGTTCGCGCAGCCGCCGCCCGCGCCGGCGTTCATCGTGATCGTCCCGCTGTACGCGTCGTCGCTCGTCATGTTGCCGACGATCTCGACCGCGTCGGGAACGATGCCGACGTCCGTGAGCGGCGCCGGGACACCGAACTGGGTCGAGCCCACGTCGATGCGCAGGCCGCGCAGTCGGAGGATTCCGGCGTAGCGGGCGACGTTGGCATCGCCGTCGGGGACGTTCGCGAGGCGCGCGACCTTCGGGTCGAGCACGATGTTCGGGGTCGACATGAAGGACGCGCGCGAGAGGTCCTGCCGCAGGCGATCCGCCCCCATGCGGAGCGCCATCTCGGTCGACGACGTCCTTACCTCCTCGTGGAAGGTGAGGGTCGCCGAGCGGGCGAGGGCGACCGACGCGAGGGCGACGATGAGGCCCATGACGAGCGCGACCATCAGCTCGGTGAGCGTGAAGCCGCGCGCGCGCGCGCGCCTGAGGCTGGTCTTGCGACGGGGGATGCTCATGGCTCCGGGTTCGGCCGCACAGCGGTCGTGACGTGGACGAAATGGAGTCTGGGTTTGTTCGCTTCGGGGTCGTATCCGAAGCAGTCTACGATCGGCGCCTCGTCGAGACGTGCGTAGTACACACGGATCTCGGCGCGCAGGAGCGCGGTCATGCGCTGGGACGCTCCCGTGGCTCCGGGATGGGTGATCCACCGGAAGCGATACTGCGTGCAGAAGATGTGAGGGTCTCCGCCCGCCGCCGGAAGATCGCGGCCGAAGAGATCGAACGCGGGGCTCCGGCCTACGTGATCGCCCGCGAGGGGGGGCGTGGTCCACGGGCCGAGCGTGGTCGCGTCGAGGCCTGCGGCGCCAGAGAGCCAGGTGGTCTGCGCGAGGTTGTTCTCGTCGGGGAAGGAGGCGCTCGGCCGCGTCCAGAACGCCGCGTCGCGATGGAGCCGGGCGGACCACTCGTGCGCGATGTTCACGGCGATGTCCATGCGCCGCGCGTCATCACCGCCCTGAATCGTCACGCGCTGCATGCTGATGACGCCGGCCGCGCCGATCGCGAAGAGCGTCATCGCGCTCATCACCTCGACGACGGTGTAGCCGCGCTCGCGGCGGAGGCGAGTGCGCTTCATTCGGACTTGATCCTCGGGGCGCCGCCGCTGGCGATGATGACGCGGCGGGTGAGGCCGACGACGAGCCCGCCCGTGTCGTGGCGCGCGATGTCGAGCTCCGCGACCCCGTTGAACGGGGGCTGGCTCTGCATGGCAGCGATCGCGTTCGCCGCGCTGTTGTCGGACCCAAAGTAGGTCGTGCCGTTCGGCGTCGTGCAGAGCGCCCACGCGTCCACGTTGGCCGGTGGGTCTGTCCCGGTCGCGACGCGCCCGAGCATCATCATGTTTTGCTTCACCTGCACCGAGGCGGCGGACATGTTGTTGAGATTGAGCGACTCGATGTGCACCCAACGGTCGCCGGCGGCCGGTGTCAGCGCCGTCACGTTCTGCCACTGGTTCGGAGCCCGGCAGCTCGAGACTGGGTTCGGGCCCGCGATCGGAGTGCTCGTCGCGAGGAGGCCGTCCGTCGCCTCGAAGACGTGGAGCTCGCCTCTTCCGGCGCCTCTGATGTAGAGCACGAGGTGCGCGGCGCCGCGGCCCGCCGAGCGAGCGCGTGCATTGTGCACCATTTCCGAGACCTGGCGGGCGTAGGAGAACGCGAGCTGGTCGTCGCGCGCGGTGGCGAGCGAGGGCGCGGCGAGGGCGGCGAGGATCGCGATGAGCATGACGACGACCATCAGCTCGATGAGCGTGAAGCCGCGTCGCGAGCGGCGTCGCGTGGTGCGTCGTAGTGCGAGGGATCCCTTCATCAAGGCGCCGGTTCCACGTGAACACAGCAAGTGCCATGCCTCTCGGGGCACGAGGTCGGACACGCGGGCGGAGCGGGTTTTCTCGTGCCGGGAGGCGTGGAGGTCGAACCGTTTGCGGGGCTACGAAAAAAGTAGCCGGGCCTGGTCGGTGCTCGACTATGACCGATGGCCATGAAGTCTCGTCGGTTTGGCCTCTTTTTCTCCATCACGCTCTCCGTGTTCGGGACGGGGTGCAAGGACGACAAGCCGAAGGACAACCCGCCGCCTCCTCCTCCCGTCGCTTCCGCGAACCCCGCGCCGTGCGCGAAGGGGGGCGGTGAGCTCACCGACGGAGTCTCGGCGCCGATGCTGCCGAAGGCGGCCGCGGGCTACTGCGTCGATCCGCAGGGGGAGGTGAAGACCTATGGCGAGAAGGGGAAGCTCTCGATGGACGAGGTCTGCACGACCGCGTTCGACGGGGAGTGTGAGGTCTACAAGCGGTTCGGGCTGAAGCGCGTCGTGTCGCTCCACTACGTCGACGGCAGCGGGAAGGGCGGGACGGTGGAGGTGAACCTCTCGCAGTTCGCGGACGTCGCGGGCGCGTATGGCATGTACACGCTCCGCGTTGCTTCGGGCGATCCGGCCGAGCCGTCGACGCCGCGTGTCCTCGAGGCGAAGGCGGCGGGCGCGATCGGGACCGGGCGCGCGTACGTGTGGCGCGCGCAGCACCTCGTCGAGCTGACGTACGTGAACGAGAACGAGTCGCCGGAGCAGAGCGCGAAGTCGAGTGAGGTCGTGCTCTCCGCCGTCGGCAAGGAGATCGGGAGCCGCCTCCCCGGCGCCGAGACGCTGCCGCCCGCCGCGCAGATGCTGCCGCCGGCGAACCGCATCGCGCAGGGCATCGTCTTCCATCCGAAGGAGGTCCTCGGCTGGCCGGGGATCGGACCCGGCGCGGTCGGCTTCTACAAGGAGGGCGATCGCCGCTGGCGTGTCCTCGCGATCGTGAAGGACGACGCGGAGCAGGCGAAGGACGCCTTCAAGACGATGAAGGCGAAGCCGGGGACGTTGCCGATCGCGAACAGCGGCGGCGACGAGGGCGCGCACGTCGTCGTGCCGACGAAGGGCGAGAAGGTCGAGATGTTCATCGTCCGCAAGGGCAACGTCATCTGGGGCGTCGGCGACGAGGAGTACGCCCTCCGCGGCGGCGACGCCGCCAAGGCCCGCATCACGAAGGACGAAGCCACGACCAAGATGAAGACCCTCCTCACGCTCCCGCCGCCCCCCGCCTCCGCTCCCGCTCCCGCTCCGAGTGGCTCCGCCGCCCCGGCCCCGAGCGGCTCCGCCGCCCCCAAGTAGCTCCTGCCTACGGTTGCGAGCGGGGCCCCTGCGTTGAAGCCCCCTTGCCCTGCAGGCTCTTGCGCTCGAAGCAGTGGGCGTCGACGTTGAGCTTCTTCCGCACCAGCTTCGTGTCGGCGATGAAGCGCGTCGACGCGGGATCGTGGTAGCCGCTGACGTCGGGGAGGTCGGGGACGTGCGCGCGATGGAAGCGGACGATGCGGCGCATCAGGTGATCGCGCACCCACTTGCCGACGAGCGACGCGAGGCCGATGAGGATGTGGCCCTCCTCCGCGTCGCGGAGGAACGAGAGGCGGCCGACGCCGGGGACCTGGTAGTCGCTGCGCGCGCGGCCTTCGCCGAGGACCGTGTGGAGCCGGCCCGCGAGCGGCCCGAAGCGATCGGCGTAGAAGTCGAAGCCGCCGACCTTGCCGCAGAGCGCGAGGACGTCCTCGCCGGCGTCGGCGCGCGCGGCGAGCGTGAGCCGCTCCATCGTGTGGAGGTCGACGTCGAAGCGTGAGCGGCCGAGGTGGATCGCGTCGTTGAGGCGGCGCGTGCAGACGATCGCGACGCGCACGCGGACGACGTCGAGCCCCTTCGCGGCGAGGCGATCGAGGTCCTTCGCGCAGCGCGCGACGTCCGCCGCGGAGGACACGAGCGCTTCGCCGGCGTCGCCCCAGCAGAGGTCCACGTGATGCGACGGACACGGCGCACGGAGCTCGCCTTCGGAATCGAGCACGATCGCGCGAAGCAGCTCGGCCGGCGTGGCCGGAGCGAACGCCGCGGTCGCGGCGGGCATCGCGGTCGCGGTGGGCATCGCGGTCGCGGCGGGCCTGGCCGTCGCGTTCGTCGCGGCCATCGACGCCGTCGCGGGCGCTTCGGTTGGTGGGGCGGTCGGGCCTCGCTGGGCCAGCGCTCGTGCCCAGGCTTCGCCGAGGGTGCTGTCGTCGAACGCGACGAGTCGCTTCGAGTCGCCGATGCGTTTTGCGAGCGCGCCGCGTGGTTTCTTCGTCGCGAGGTCGAGGCCTACGCTCGGTTCCGCGGCGCGGGCGAGGACGGAGGTGACGACGAGCGGGCCGAGCCGCGGGCCCATGCCGTTCTCGTCGATGCCGACGAAATGGCGTCCGGTCCACGGCGGCAGGGCTGGAGTGGGCGGCACGGCTCGGGTCTATCGCGTCGAGGGGCCGTGGACGACGGAAAATTGCCGCATACGGCCCGGGGGGAGGCCTGGTGAGGCTCGTGCATAAGTGGCTGGAACTCGAGGGCAAGGAAATGGAATGATGAGCGGCTTGCGGGGGTTGTTCGCCAAGCGTTGACCGGACGGAGCACGATGCTTACCGTGTCGGGCCCTCGCGACAGCCGGCGAATCCGCCAGCGCGCTTTTGGAGGCCGTGATGAACAAAGTCCAACTGAAGAAGTTCAAGACCCTCCTCACCGAGAAGCGCGACGAGATCGTGAAGAAAGCGAAGCAGACGCTCGAAGAGGACATGACCCTCGACTCGAACGACCTGCCGGACGAGATGGACCTCGCTTCGAGCGAGTACCTCCAGTCCTTCACGTTCCGCCTCCGCGGTCGTGAGAAGGTGTTCCTCGACAAGATCGAGAAGGCGCTCCGCAAGATCGAAGACGGCAGCTTCGGCACCTGCGAGGAGTGCGGCGAAGAGATCTCGGTGAAGCGCCTCGAAGCGCGCCCGGAGACCACCCTCTGCATCCGCTGCAAAGAGGATCAGGAGCGCCACGAAAAGGACTACACCTGAGCCCTCGCGTCCTCGTGCCCCGGCGCGCACCCGAGCGATAGCCCGCTAACGTCGGACGCTACGGTCCGACGTCTCGCGTCCGCGACTCTGCACACCGTCCGGGTGGTGCTTCGGAGGACGCGCTCGCGTGTGCGCGGGCTACTCGCTGAGCGTGGTGCTTCGGAGGAGGAGCTGGGTCATTTCTAGGTAGAAACGCGCGGCGGCGTCGCCGTCGCGGAGGCGGCGTAGGAGCTCCTTGTAGAAGGAGAAGCGCACGCTGGGCGTCATCAAGCTCGGGGCGGGCTCGGCGCGGGCCGTCTCGACGACGCGTGTCCACCACGTGAGCTCGCGCTCGAAGAGGCGGTTATTGCCCATCTTCGCGAGGGAGGTCCACACCTCGCTCTCGACCTTCCACGCTTCGGACGCGTCCTCGATCGTCTCGAGCGACGCGACGACTTCGATGAGCCGCTCGATCTCCGTGCGGTCGACGCGGAGCTCGGCGAGGGCGACCATCGCGACGCCCTGGAGCATGCGTCGCTCGATCATCTCGCGCCGCTCGCGGGCGTCGACCGGGCCGAGCCGGTAGCGGAGCTCCGTCACCTCGACCGAATACGCGCGCGACGCGTCCGCGACGCGCGTCGTCCCGCCCTGCCGCGTCTCGAGGAGACCCCAGTCGCCGAGCTTGTGGATCGCCTGCCGCACGGTGCCGCGCGCGCACCCGAAGCGCTCCGCCAGCACGCGCTCGCTCGGCAGCGCGTCGCCCTCCCGCAGCTCCCCGCGCACGATGAGCGCCCCGAGCTGCTCGACGATCTGCTCCGCCGCCCGCTCCTTCGGCAGGAGCGGCTGGCTGGGTAACTTGGTCGCCATGTTTCTCACCAACGTTACAGCACACATTGGCTATCTGCTTGAAATGACGTGAGACAGCGAGGGCACGTGGGTTGAACAACTTGGTCACCAAGTGACCAGATGCTGACCCGCCTCCTCCTCGCCCTCTGCCTGCTCGTCGGCTGCAACAGCCCGGGGACGATGCCGATCGAGGAAGAGCCGGAAGCGGCGATCGATACGATCGAGGCCCCGCCGCCGGCCCCTCCGCCCGCGCCCGCGGCGCCGGCGTGCACCGGAAAGGGCGGCGCGCCCGGCGATACGACGATCACGCTGCACGTCGGCGCGCGCGCTCGCGAGGCGATCCTCCACGCGCCGCCGAGCTACGACCCCGCGCGCCCGCTGCCGCTCGTCCTCGTGCTTCATCCGCTGCTGCTCGACCACGTGCAGATGCGCGACACGGTCCGGATGGAGCGCTTCTCCGACGAGGGCGAAGGCGCGGGCTTCCTCACGCTCTTCCCGAACGGCGTCGACAAGAGCTGGAACGCGGGCGAGTGCTGCGGGACCGCGCGCGAGGAGAACGTCGACGACGTCGGATACATCCGCGAGCTGCTCGAAGAGGTGGCGAGCACGTATTGCGTCGACGAGACGCGCATCTTCGCGACCGGCTTCTCGAACGGCGCGTTCCTCTCCCATCGCCTCGGCTGCGAGCTCGGCGACACCCTCCGCGCGATCGTGCCCGTCGCGGGGACGCTCGGCATCCCCGAGGCCGACTGCAAGCGGACGACCCCGCTCCCCGTGCTCGCCTTCCACGGCACCGAGGACAAGCTCGTCCCGTACGGCGGCGGCAAGCCGAGCGGCGCGCTCGGGTTCCTCGGCCGCCTCCTCGACACCGCCGGCACGTTCCCGTCCCCCGCGACGACCGACGCCTTCTGGGCGAAGCACAACGGCGCGGCGGAGACGACGGTCTCGAGCTTCGCGCGCGGCGAGGTGTCGTGCGAGCAGCACGAAGGCGCGGCGCCGGTCACGCTCTGCACCGTGAAGGGAGGCGGCCACCAGTGGCCGGGCACGCTCGATCCCTTCCCCGTGATGGGCCACGCGACGAAGGACATCGACGCCACCGAAGCGGCGGTGAAGTTCTTCCGCGAGCACGGGCTGTAGCTCCGCGTCTCGCTACGTCTCGAACGGGCGCCACGAGGCGATCGCGTCGGCGCGCGCGCGGAGCGCCGGATCGAGCCGGCCGCTCACGGCGTCGCGGAGGGCGGCGGCCATCTCCGTCGCGCTCGTGAAGCGATCCTCCGGCTTCTTCGCGAGCGCGATCGCGAGGACCGCGTCCACGTCGGTGGGGAGCGAGGCGACGAGCTCGCTCGGGCGGACCGGCGCGTCGTGGACGATCGCGTAGAGGAGCTGCGGCGCCGTCGCGCCCGTGAACGGCGGCACGCCCGTGAGCGAGCGGTACACGACCGCGCCGAGCGCGAAGAGGTCCGTGCGCCTTCCGACCGCCTGGCTCTCGGCCTGCTCCGGCGCCATGTAGAGCGGCGTCCCGATGATGCGGTCGGCGGTGAGGGTGCCGCTCGAGCCCTCCTCCGTGCACACCCCGAAGTCCAGCACCTTCCACACCGGTCGCTTCCCCGCGACGCGGAAGATGTTCGCCGGCTTGAGGTCGCGATGGACGATCCCGGAGGCGTGGGCGACGGCGAGGCCGCGGGAGACGTCCTCGACCATGTCCGCGGCGGCGCGGACGTCGAGCCGCTCCTCGCGCCGGAGGATCGACGCGAGGTCTTCGCCGGAGAGGAGCTCCATCGCCATGTACGGCACGCCGTCGTTGCCCTCGCCGACGGCGTGGACCTCCACCAGGTTCGGCGAGCGAAGGCGCGACGCGACCGACGCCTCGCGCACGAAGCGGACGCGCCCGGTCTCGTCCTCGAGCGCGATGCCGGTGAGGAGCTTCAACGCCGCCTCTTCTCCGTCGCCGTTCTGCGCGGCGTAGACCTCGCCCATCGCGCCGCGACCGATGAGCGCGCCGACCTCCCACGCGCCGACGCGCGTGCCGGTGTAGATGCCGTCGCGCCCGCGCTGCGCCCGGAGCGCGGCCTCGAGGTCGCCGCGCGCCTCGTCGAGCTGGGCGACGCGGCGGCGCGCTTCGATCGCGCCGGCGCGCGCGAGCGCGATGCTCTCGAGCGCGGACTTGCGGCTCGAGCGCCCGTGGAGCAGGCCGAGCACGAAGAGCCCGGTCACGAGGAGCATCTGCGTGATCTTCTGGGAGCGCGGCACGTGCGTGGCGGAGAAGTGGCCGTCGTCCGGGAGGACGTCGAAGATCACCGCCGTCGCGAGCGCGACGTAGATCGCGATCTTGAGCCCGGCGAAGGCCCAGACGATCGGCCCCGTTCGCGCGCGCGCGAAGAACGGGATCCCGAGGACGCTCGCCGCGATGATGGGGGAGAAGAGGCCGACGTCGGCCTCGATCGCGGCCGAGCACAGCACCGCCGTCGCGCCGAAGGCGATCGTGCCGCCGCGCGAGTACGCCTTCTTCACCGCGGCGAGGTACCAGAGCGCCGCCGCCTCGAGCGCGAGGATGGGGACGAGCACGCGCGCGATGGGGCCGACCCAGGACGTGCTCTGGTTGATGTGCTGCGCGACGGCGCCCAACCCGGCGATGATCGCGGTGCCGCCGGCGAAGCTCTTCGTGCGCGCGATCTCGTCGTGGTGCAGGTCGTCGGCGAGCTGCTGCATCGGCGCCCCCACGACCGTCGACGCGTCGTGCACGTTCGCCGTCACCTGCGTCGTGGGAGGCTCGGAGTCCGCCTCCACTCGTTACACCGACGGCAGAGACGCCGACTTCTTCTTCGACGCCGGTCGCGTCTCGGCGCGGGAGAGGACCTCCGCGAGGTAGCGGCCCGTGTGCGAGCCCTTCGTCTTCGCGATCTCCTCCGGCGTGCCCGCCGCGACGATCGTGCCGCCCTTGTCGCCGCCCTCCGGGCCGAGGTCGACGACCCAGTCGGCGCACGCGACGACGTCGAGGTTGTGCTCGATGACGACGATGGTGTTGCCTTGATCGCGGAGCTCGAGGAGCGCGGCGAGCAGGATCTCGATGTCGGTGAAGTGGAGGCCGGTCGTGGGCTCGTCGAGGACGTAGAGCGTGCGCCCGGTCGCCTTGCGCGCGAGCTCGCGCGCGAGCTTCACGCGCTGCGCCTCACCGCCCGAGAGCGTCGTCGCCGGCTGGCCGAGCGTGAGGTAGCCGAGCCCCACGCGCCGGAGCGCGTCGAGCCGCTCGCGCACGCGCGGGATCGCCTCGAAGAACGGGATCGCGCGCTCCACCGTGAGATCGAGCGCGTCCGCGATCGAGAGGCCGTTGTAGTCGACCTCGAGCGTCTCGCGGTTGTACCGCTTGCCGCCGCACGTGTCGCAGGTGACGAAGATGTCGGGGAGGAAATGCATCTCCACCCGCAGCACGCCGTCGCCCTGGCACGCCTCGCAGCGCCCGCCCTTCACGTTGAAGGAGAAGCGGCCCGCCTTGTAGCCGCGCGCGCGCGCCTCCGGCTTTCCCGCGTAGAGCTCGCGCAACAGCGCGAACACGCCGGTGTACGTCGCGGGGTTCGAGCGCGGCGTGCGGCCGATCGGCGCCTGATCGATCGAGATGACCTTGTCGACGTGCTCGAGGCCGAGGACGGCGTCGCACTCGCCGATCGGCGCGGTCGCGGAGTAGAGCTTCGCGCGCGCGGCGGGGAGGAGCGTGTCGACGACGAGGCTCGACTTGCCGCTCCCCGACACGCCGGTGAAGCACGTGAAGAGGCCGGTCGGGACCTCCACCGAGACGTTCTTCAAGTTGTGCGCGCGCGCGCCCGCGACGCGGACCGCGCCCTTGCCGCGGGCCTTGCGCGTCTTCGGGATCGGGAGCTGCTTCTTGCCGCTCAGCCACGGACCCGTGATCGACTTCGGGTCCGCCATCACCTGCGCGGGCGCGCCGGCCGACACGATCGTGCCGCCGTGCGCGCCGGCGCCGGGGCCCATGTCGACGACGTGATCGGCGGCGAGGATCGCCTCGCGGTCGTGCTCCACGACGAAGACGGTGTTGCCGAGGTCGCGGAGGCGGATCTGGGCTTCGATGAGGCGCGCGTTGTCGCGCGCGTGGAGGCCGACCGAGGGCTCGTCGAGGACGTAGAGCACGCCCACGAGCGCGGCGCCGATCTGGGTCGCGAGGCGGATGCGCTGGCCCTCGCCGCTCGAGAGCGTCTGCGCGCTGCGATCGAGCGAGAGGTAGTCGAGGCCGACGTCGATGAGGAACCCGAGGCGCGCGGTGACGGCGCGGAGGAGCGGCTCCGCGACCGCGTTCTCGCGCGCGGTGAACTGCTCGCCGTCCTTGCCGAGGCTCGAGAGGAAGCGGCGCAGCCGCTCGAGCGCCATCCGTCCGAGCTCGGCGATGTCCTTGCCGCCGAGCTTCACCGCGAGCGCCTCGGGCCGGAGGCGGCGCCCCTTGCACGCCGAGCAGGTGCGCGTGACGAGGAAGCGCCCGAGCTCGTCGTCGGCGATCCCGCCTTCGTCCTCGTCCGGATCGTCCTCCTCGATCTGCCGGTCGTCGCTCGCGTCGAGGCGCGCCTCGAGCCGCGGGACGATGCCGGCGTACGGCTTCTTCTTCTTCGACCTCCCCTTCGTCTCTTCGGCGCCGAAGAGGAGCGCCTTCTTCATCTCCTCGGGCTGCTTGGCCCACGCGAGGTCGGGATCGACGCCGAGCGCCTCGACCGCGGCCGCGAGCTCGGTCGCGAGGGCGACGGAGCCGCGGCGGCCCCACGCGAGCATCACGCCTTCGCGCAGCGAGCGCGCGGGATCGCCCACCACGCGCTCGGGATCGACGACCGTGCGCGCGCCGAGGCCGTCGCAGGCGGGGCACGCGCCGTGCGGGCCGTTGAACGAGAACATGCGCGGCTCGATCGGCGGCAGCGAGATCCCGCAGTCGACGCACGCGAAGCGCTCCGAGAGCCAGAACGGCTCCTCGCCCTCGACCGCGACGAGGAGGCGGCCTTCGCCCGTCTTCAGCGCGAGCTCGACGCTCTCGGTGACGCGGCCCTTCACGCCTTCTTTGTTCACGATGCGGTCGACGACGACGTCGAGGTCGTGCGCCTTGCTGCGATCGAGCTCGATCGGATCGCCGAGGTCGACGACGGTGCCGTCGATGCGGACGCGGACGAAGCCCTCGCGCTTGAGCGACTCGAGCTCCAGCTTCAGCTCGCCCTTCCGCGCGCGCGCGATCGGCGCGAGCACGCTGAAGCGCGCGCCCTCCGGCAGCGCGAGGACGCGGTCGACGATCTGCTGCACGGTCTGCGCTTCGATGCGCTTGCCGCAGCTCGGGCAGTGCGGGACGCCGATGCGCGCGAAGAGGAGGCGCAGGTAGTCCGCGATCTCGGTGACGGTGCCGACCGTCGAGCGCGGTGACTTCGAGAGCGGCCGCTGCTCGATCGCGATCGCGGGCGAGAGGCCGTCGATGCGGTCGACGTTCGGCTTCGCGAGCTGCTCGAGGAACTGGCGCGCGTAGGCGGAGAGCGACTCGACGTAGCGACGCTGGCCCTCGGCGTAGATCGTGTCGAAGGCGAGCGAGGACTTCCCGGAGCCGGAGGGCCCCGTGAAGACGACGAGCTTGCCGCGCGGGAGCGTCACGCTCACGTCACGCAGGTTGTGCTGACGCGCACCGCTGACGACCAGCTTGTCCATCGCGCCTAGCTTAGTCTTTTCTTGTTCGAGAGGGCTCTGCCCTCTCGAGCTCTCCCGCCGGGGCCGGTCGCGCGAAGACGCGCTCTACGCCCCGGACCCCCGAGAGGTTGCCCCGTAGTCATTCGAGCGCTTGGCCGAAGTCGCGAATGAGCTCGAGCTCGGATTCGATCCCGACGCTGACACGGATGAGCCCGTCGCCGATGCCGGCGAGGCGCCGTGTCTCGGCCGGCATCGTCGAGTGCGTGGTCGACGCGGGGTGGATCGCGAGCGTCCGCACGTCGCCGAGGCTCACCGCGTGGGTGGCGACCTTCAGGCGCTCGAGCGCGCGCCGGCCCGCGTCGAGGCCGCCGCGTAGCTCGAACGAGAGGAGGGCGCCGAACGCGTGCATCTGCTTGCACGCGAGCGCGTGGCCGGGATGGGAGGGGAGCGAGGGATGGTGCACGATCGCGACGGCGGGGTGGGAGGCGAGCGTGCGCGCCAGGGACGCCGCGGTGGCGCATGCGCGTTCTTGGCGCAGCGCGAACGTGCGGAGGCCACGCGCGACGAGCCACGCCGAGTGCGGCGCGAGGATGCCGCCGAAGCCCTTGATGACGGTGTCGCGGACGCGGTCGACCATCGCGCGTGCTCCCAGGACCGCGCCCGCGATCACGTCGCCGTGGCCGCCGAGGCCCTTCGTCACCGAGTGCACGACGAGGTCGACGCCGTGCGCGAGCGGCGTCTGGGCGAAGGGCGTCGCGAAGGTGCCGTCGGCGAGGACGCGCGCGCCGCGATCGCGCGCGAGGGCGACGACGGCGGGGAGATCGACGACGGCGAGGGTCGGGTTCGCGGGCGTCTCGACGTAGAGGAGCTTCGTCTTGTCCGTGATCGCGGCGGCGTACGCGGCGGCGTCGCCGTCGACGAACGTCGTCGTGATGCCGAGGCGCGGGAGCCGCTCGCGGAGGAGGCGCGCGCTCTCGGCGTACATCGATCGCGGCGCGACGACGTGATCGCCGGCCTCGCACAGCGCGAGGATCGCGCCCGAGATCGCGGCCATCCCGCTCGCGGTCGCGCACGCGCTCTCCGCGCCCTCGATCGCGGCGAGCTTCGCCTCGAGCGCGGTGACGGTGGGGTTGCCCCAGCGCCCGTAGATCCATGCGTCTTCTTCTCCGCGGAACGCGCGCGCGGCGTGCTCGGTGCTCTGGAACGCGAACGCGCTCGACATCACGATCGCGGGGTCGAGCGCGCCGTCGCCGGCGGGGTCCTCGCCGGCGTGGACCGCGAGGGTCGCGATCGCGTCGGCGCGGCGGCGGAGCTGGACCGCGTAGTCGAGGGCGGGATCGATCACGCGCGCGATGCTACTTCACGTGGTCGCGTCGTGACGAGGACGCCGCCCGCGACGACGAGGAGCATCCCGATCGTCGCGGTCGGGCCGGGGCGTTCGTCGAGCAGCGCCGCGCCGAGGAGCGCGCTCGCGACGACGGCGAGGTAGCTCATGCCGGCCACGCGCGCCGCGTTCTCGAGCGCGTACGCGCGCGTCATCGCGAGCTGCGCGACGCCGGCGCAGATCCCGGCGAGGAGCATGCAGACCGCGTCGCGGAGGGAGGGCAGCTTCGGATCGAAGAGCGAGAGCAGCGTCAGGACGACGGCGGCGAAGACGGAGAAGTGGAACGCGATCGCCTCCGGCGACTCGGTCTGTCCGACGCGGCGGAGCATCATCATCGCGATCGAGCTCGAGAGCGCGGCGCCGCACGCGGCGAGCGTCGTGACGGTCGCGCTCGGCCCCGTCGGCGAGGTGAGCGCCGCGGTCGTGGCGCCGAAGACGAAGCTCGGCCGCACGACGAGGACGACGCCCGCGAGCGCCACCGCGATCGCGAGCGCGACGATCGGGCGCGTCGGCTCGCGGAGGACGATCGGCGCGAGGAGCGCGAGGAAGACGGGCGACAAGTTGAGGAGGGTGACGACGTTTCCGAGCGACATTGTCTTCGACGAAATCGCATAGAACGTCGAGAGCATGCTCACCGTGCCGAACAAGCTCCGCCAGAACACGGCGCGCTGGTCCTTCGCCGCGACGGAGCGCCCGCGCGCGCGGGCGGCGGCGTAGGCGACGAGGGCCCCGATCGCCGCGCGGACGGCGGCCACCGTCGTCCACGAGGCCGACGCCGTCGCGACGCGGGCGAGGAAGTTCATCGTCGCGAAGAGGACGGCGCTGACCGCCATGAGGGCCAACGGAGATGGCGTCCGGCGCGAGGCGGAAAGGGGTAGCGGCAAGAGAAGCCGTGATAGCCTAACGCTGCATGCTCAAGGTCGAGTGCGAGTCTTGCAAAGCGCCCTATCAGGTCGATGAGCGGCGCGTACCGCCGACCGGGCTCAAGATGCGTTGCCCGAAGTGCGGGCACACGTTCCTCGTCACGGATCCGTCGAAGGGCTCTCCGCCCGCCGACGGCGGCGCAGCGAAGGCTCCGCCTCCGAAGAAGGCGACGATGGTCGGTCTCGCTCCGAAGCCCGGCTCCGCCGCCGTGAAGGCAGCGCCGCCGGTCGCGAACCTGCCGGACATCGACTTCGACGTCGCGCTCCCCGCGGTGAAGCCGGGCGGCCCGCCGGGGAAGGGTCCGCCCGCGTTCGGCGCGAAGCCCGCCGCGCCGCCGCCCGCCGCGCCGCCGCCTGCCGCGCCGCCGCCGTTCGGCGGACTCGACGATCTCGATCTCCCCGCGCTCGCGAGCGACGCGGCGCTGCCCGCGACGGTGAACCGCGGCGGTCCGCCCAAGTTCTCGCCGCACGCGCCGCCGCCGATCGCGCCGGCGATTCCGCCTGCGCCGCCGCCGCTCGCGGCCGCGCCTCCGCCGGCTGCCGCGCCGAAGGCCGCGCCTGTCATCCCGAAGACCGACTTCAACTTCGACGTCGATCTCCCCGCCGTCCCGGCGGCGCCGACCGCGGGCGGCGGCGGCTTCGGATCGATCGATCTCCCCGCGCCGAAGCCCACCGCCGCGCGCCCCGTGCCCGCGCCGCCCCCCACGGCCGCCGCCGCGCCGCCGGCCGCGTTCGCGTCGAGCTTCGGCTCGCTCGATCTCCCCGCCCCGAAGCCGGCGGCGCCTCCCGCCGGGGGCCGCACGTTCGGCTCGGTCGATCTGCCCGCGTCGAAGACCGGCGGAGGCACCGCCGATCTGCCGTCGCTCCCGGGCGGCGGCTTCGGCGATCTCCCGGTCGTGCAGCCGGTCGGCGCGGGCCTCCCCGCGGCGAAGGGCGGCGGGTTCGGCGAGCTCGATCTGCCGTCGCTCCAGAACGATCTCCCGCTCCACTCCGGGCTCGGCAACAACCTGCCGGCCGCCGCGCATCCGGGCGCGCACCTCCCGGCGCCGACCGGCCCGGGCGCGCACCTGCCGACGGCGATGGGCGCGGGCCAGCACTTGCCGACGGCGATGGGCGCGGGCCAGCACCTGCCGACGGCGATGGGCGGCAACGCGCACCTTCCGTCGGCGATGGGCGCGGGCGCGCACCTGCCGACGGCGATGGGCGGCAACGCGCACCTTCCGTCGGCGATGGATGCGGGCGCGCACCTGCCTTCGGCGATGGGCGACGATCGACTGCTCCCGAACCGCGCTGGACCGGCGCCGGTCTCGTTCGGCGAGATCGATCTCCCGCTCGTCGGCGCCGGCAGCGACGCGTTCGGCGTGGCCCCGCCCCCGCCGCCGCGTCCGCTCGACGCGGGTGGCTTCGGCGAGGTCGATCTCCCGGCCGACAACTCGGGCGGAATGGGCATCGGCATGGGCGGCGGCCTTCCACCGCTCCCGGCGCAGCCGCAAGGCGGCGGCCTCGGCTTCGGCGAGGTCGATCTCGGCGGCGGCGGCGCGGACCTGCCGCCGATCGCGCCGCCCGTCGCGATGAGCGCGGGCTCGCTCGCGTTCCAGGAAGCGTCGCTCGACGCCGGGCCGAAGTCGGGGCCGAGCCCCGGCGCCGCGGTGCCGGGGCGGCTGCGCGAGCGCGCGCGAGACAGCGGCCCGCCGTCGAAGGCGCTCCGCATCGCCGCGATCGCGGTCGCCGCCATCGTCGTCGGCGGCGCCGCGCTCCAGCTCACGTCGGTCGGCGCGTTCGGTCACGTCTGGATCACCGACCGCCTCCACTCCGGCGAGAACGCGCAGATGGCGCGCGAGAAGGGCGACTTCGCGCGGAAGAAGCTCGCCCTCGACACGTTCGCGAGCGCGCAGCAAGCGGCGGACGACCTCGTCGACGCGCGCAAGAAGGCGCCGCGCTCGCGGCCGCTCGGCGCGTACGCCGCGTTCGTCGAGTACACGAACCAGGTGCGCTTCGGGAACAACCCCGCCCGCGCCGCGCACGTGAGCACGTTCATCACCGACATCCCGGCCGACGTCGACGTCTCGTACCTCGCCGCCGCGCGCGCCGCGCAGGCCGCGCAGTCGAGCGACTGGGCGAAGGCGAAGTCGCTCGTCGACGTCGCGATCGCGAAGGAGCCGAAGGACGGCATCCAGCACGAGCTCTCGATCCTCAAGGGCGAGATCGCGCTCGCGCAGAAGGACCCGACCGCGGCCCTCGCCGCGTTCAACGCCGCGCACGTCAGCGGCGGCTCGGCGCGCACGTACTTCGGCATCGCGCGCGCGCACTTCATGGCGAAGGCCTTCCCGAAGGCGCGCGAGGCGGTCGACGCCACGCTCAAGGCCTCGCCGGCGCACAACGGCGCGCTCACGCTCCGCGCGCAGCTCCTCTGGGACATGCAGCGCGACGACGCGTCGGCGACGAAGGACCTCGCCGCCGTGCTCGACGAGAAGAACAGGAAGAACCTCGGCGTCGCCGAGCTCGCGACCGCGCTGACGACGAAGGGCTGGATCATGCTCGCGCGCGATCGCATGGGCGAAGCGCGGATGGCGTTCGACGAAGCGGTGAAGGTCGATCCGCGCAACGTCACCGCGCTCGTCGGTCAGGGCGAGGTGCTCTACGCCGACAGCCGCTTCACGGAGGCGCTCTCGCGCTTCGGCGAGGCGCTGAACAAGGACCCGAACAGCGTCGCCGCGATCGTGGGCTCGGCGAAGTCGAAGGTCTCCCTCGAGCAGCTCGCCGACGCGAAGACGCAGCTCCAGGCCGCGCGCCAGAAGGCGCCGAAGGAGATGATCGTCGCGCTCTGGCTCGCCCGCGTCGAGGACGCGCTCGGAAACAAGAAGCCGGCGGAGGAGCTCTACGGCATCGCGATCGACCTCGCGACGCCCGAGAACCCCGACTCGATCCAGGCGTACGCGCAGTACGCGAAGTACCTCGCCGCGCAGGGCAAGGCGGCCGAAGCCGCGGCGAAGATGGACCAGGCCAAGGCGAAGCTCCCCGACAGCGCCGCGCTCCAGCGCGCGCTCGGCGAGGTCGCCGACACGCAGGGGCAGTTCGCGGAGGCGATCGAGCACTACGAGAACGCGCTCGAGAAGAACCAGGGCGATCTCGGGACGCGTTTCCGCCTCGGCATGACCTACCTCAAGATGCACAAGCTCGACCTCGCGGCGAAGGCGCTCGACGAGGTCGCGGCGATCGACAAGGAGTACCCGGGCCTGTCGCTCCAGCGCGGCATCCTCCTCGAGGAGTCCGGCGACCTCACGAAGGCGCTCGAGCAGTTCAACGGCGCGCTCCAGAAGCAGCCGGACGATCCCGACCTCATGCTCCGCGTCGGCGCGGCGTACGTCTCGATCGGCGAGATCGACAAGGCGTTCCCGCTCCTGAACAAGGTGCGCGAGGCGCGCCCGAACAGCGCGGAGGCGAACCACTTCCTCGGGCGCGCGTACCTGCGTCAGGGCGGCCTCGATCAGACCCAGGCGCTCCGCTACCTCCAGCGCGCGGTGGCGCTCGATCCGAACAAGGCCGAGTATCACTTGTATGTTGCATGGGCCGCGAACGACGCGTCGCAGCTCGGCCTCGCGCGCGCGGAGATCGAGAAGGCCCTCGCGCTCGACAAGCTCCTCGCCGACGCGTACTGGCAGCGCGGCGTGCTCCTGCGCAAGGAGTCGCAGGTCAACGACGCGATCAAGGACCTCAAGCACGCGCTCGAGCTGAAGCCGTCGCGGCTCGAGGCGCACGCCGCGCTCGCGGAGGCGTACGAGAACAAGAACGACACCGCGGCCGCGATCTCCGAGTGGCAGAAGGCGATCGCGGGCAACGACAAGATCCCGTACTGGCGCTGGCAGTACGGCAAGCTCCTCTCGAACAAGAACGCGTACGCGGAGGCGGCGGGGCACCTCTACTTCGCGGTCGAGGAGGGCAAGAAGCTCCAGCCGCGTCCGGCCTGGGTCATGAGCGCCGCGTTCGAGTCGGGCGAGGCGCACCAGAAGACGGGGAAGAAGAAGGAGGCCTGCGAGGGCTACCGCTTCTACCTCGACACCGCGCCGCCGGGCGCCGCCGACCGCCGCGACGCCGAGCGCGGCATCGCCGCCCTCGCGTGCCCGACCGAAAATTAGCGGTTCGCGTAGACGTAGACGTACGCCGAGAGCGCGAGGCCGACGATCAACGCGAGGACGACGAGGCCGTTGTAGGACCGCCGCACGACCGGCGGGGTCCCTTCCGACGCGAGCGTCTCGGCGAGCTTCTTCGACGAGGACGGCTTCTTCGTCGACGGCGGCTTCGACGACGCGCCGGAGGCGGGGGGCTTCGACGAGGGATCGACGCCGCTCGGGACCTCCTCTTCGCCGAGGACCTCGACCTCGGGTGGGACGAAGGGCGCGTCGTCCTCGCGCGGCGGCTTGCTGGAGTTGCGCGAGCTCGGATCCGTGTCGGCGCTCGAGAGCGCGAGGGCCTGCGCGAGGTCGAACGGCTGGATCTTCGCCGTCGCGGCGGGCGGGCCGTAGCGTCCGGGCGAGGTGTTCTTCGCCGCCTTGATCGCGGCGGAGATGTCGCGTTGGATCTCCTGCTCCGGGCTCGGAGGTCGCTCCGTGCTCCGCGCCTCGGCTTCTTCGTCGGCGGTCGTCCTCTTGCGCTCGCTGCTCACTCGAAGCCCCGGGCATCGAGAATAGGGGGTGCGCGCGGCCCTTCACATGCGTCGCGCGGTCGCATCCTCGCTCTCGTCGAGGCGCGAGGCCATGCGAGCGAACGCGTCGACGGAGAGCGTCTCGCCGCGGGCGTCGAGCGAGATCCCCGCGCTCGCTGCCGCAGCCGCGATGCGGTCCGGCGCCGCGACCTTGGACCACGCGTTCCGCAGCGTCTTCCGTCGCGCGCCGAACGCGCCCTTCACGAGCGCGCGGAACGTCTCGGTCTCCGCCGCCGCCCGCGGCCGCCGCGGCGTGAGCGCGACGACCGCGCTCGTGACCTCGGGCGGCGGATGGAAGGAGCCCGGCGAGACGTCGAAGAGCTTCGTCACCTCGAACGCGGCCCCGACGAAGACGGTGAGCGCGCCGTACGCCTTCGTCCCGGGCCGCGCCGCGAGCCGCTCCGCGACCTCGAGCTGGACCATGAACACGACGCGGTCGAGGTCGTCGGCGTGCGTCGTCGCGAGCTCGAGGAGCCGGCCGGTGATCTGGTACGGCAGGTTCCCGGCGAGGACGCGCGGTCCGGGCTCGGCGCCGAGGAGCTCGCGCGGGACGACGCTCTGCGCGTCGCCTTCGACGACGGTCACGTTCCCGTGCGCGGCGAGCTCGTCGCGCAGGACGGGGACGAGGTCGCGATCGCGCTCGACCGCGACGACGTGCGCCGCGCGCGCGGCGAGGGCGGCGGTGAGCGCGCCAGTGCCGGCCCCGAGCTCGACGACGCGCGCCGCGCCGCGCTCGGCGTCCGGCACGCACGCCCGCGCGATGGACTCCACCACGTGCGCCGAGACGAGGAAGTTCTGCCCAAACGATCGCTTCGGCGCGAGCCCCACCCGCCGGAGCACCGCGCGCGCGTCGCTGCTCACGCCTGGGGCCCGCCCTTGGCCTCGGCTTCCGGCGGGGGGTCCGCGCTCGCGAGGGCGCGGCGGCGTTCCACTGCGCGGGCGCGGGCGCCGAGGCTGCGGAGGGCGCGTTCGGCGCGGGCTTGTGAGGCGCGGACGCGCATCTTCACCGCCTGGCGCACGACCTCCTCGACCGGCGCGAGCGCGCCCGGCTCGCCCTCGAGCGCGGGCTCGAACGACGGCATCGTCCAGCGTACGTCGACGTGGCGCGCGCGGAGCTTCCTCAGCCCGCGCGCGACCGCGTCGCCGTCGGGCGAGGGTGGCGGCGCCCAGACGTGCACGATGCTCGGCTTCTTCTTCTTCTCGAGCGCGATCTTCTCGAGCGCCGCGCCGAGCTGGAGCTCCGCCTTCTCGCGCTCGCCGTCGACGCGCGGCGGCACCTCGATCCCGAACGCCGCGAGGTAGTGCCGGAGCCGCTGCTCGCGCGGCGTCGGCGCGTGCGGCAGGCGCGGCGCGAACGGCGCGCGGACGCGCAGCGCCTCGGCGCGCGTCGCGAGGGAGTCGAGGTTGTTCCGCGGCACGTCGGCGAGGCCGCGCGGATCGAGCGGCCGGAGGTGCTCCGCGACCCGCGCCGCGAGCTCCGACTCGCCCTCCTCCGAGCGATCGGCGTCGACCGCGCTCGCCGTGCTCGCGAGCGCCGCGACGATGCGCGTCGCTTGCTGGGGCCCCGAGTCCGCCGCGAGCCACGTGCGCACGCGCGACGCGAAGACGACGAGGCCGACCTTGTCGCCGCGCGCGAGGTGGCGCGCCGCGACGCCGCCGACCTCGTCGACCGCGATGTCGAGCGGCGCACGCCCCTCTTCGCCCGCCCACAGCTCCACCGACGCGTCGATGACGAGCCACACGATGTCGCGCTCCTCGCGCTCCATCTCGCGTACGAGGAGCGTCCCGCGCCGCGCGCTCGCGCGCCACGCGATGCGCTTGAACGGATCGCCGGGTACGTGCTCGCGCAGCTCCTTCAGCTGCTCGCCGTCGCCCGTGAGCGGCGCCGATCGTCCGGCCGGCGCGGCGGCGCGCGCGCGCCCGCCCTTCGCCGTCTCGAGCATCGCGAGGAGCGGCTTCGGCACGACCTCGATGCCGTGCGGGTTCGCGAACATGAGCGGGACCTCGTAGAGCCCCTCGCCGCCGAGCGGCGTGCCGCGCACCTCGAGCGCGATGCCGTGCATGCCCCAGCGGCCGACGCGCTTCGCCCGCACCTTCACGTCGAAGCGCACCTTCGAGGCGGCGGGCAGGTCGAGCACCGGCGGATCGATCGTGACGTCGAGCATGCTCGACGCGACCGGGCGGAGCGACACGCCGCGCGCGTCGTCGAAGCCGCGGTTCCGGAGCTCCGCCTCGATCACGACCTCGCCCCCGCGATCGACGCGCGTCACGCGGCGGGTCATGCTCCACACCATCTCGAAGCCGGAGGCGCGGATGCGCGTGACGGTGGCGAGCGCGAGCGCGCGCCCGAGCGTGATCGCGAGCAGCATCGCGCCGCCGAACGCGACCGCGGCGCTGACCTTCGCCGCGACCCCGACCGCCACCATCGCGGCGCCGGCGAGGGCGACCTGGAAGGTGTTGCGCGTCGGGTGGAGCTGCATCGCTACACCGCGCGGAAGCCGCGGCGGTAGCCGACCTTCTGCAGCGCCTCTTCGACGATGCCGTCGCGGACGCGCGTGTCGCCCTCGGCGTCGGCGACGAGCACGAGGCGATGCGCGAGGACCATCGGCGCGACGCTGCGGAGGTCCTCCGGCACGACGTAGCCGCGCCCGCCGACGAGCGCGTGCGCCTTCGCCGCGTTGACGAGGCCGAGCGTGGCGCGCGGGCTCGCGCCGAGCGCGACCTTCGGGTGGGTGCGGGTGTAGCCGCAGATGCCGACCGCGTAGTCGTGGAGATCGTCGTCGACGTGGATGCGCGCGCAGATGTTCTGGAGCGCGATGACGTCCTGCGGGTTCAAGAGCGCGCGGAGCTGGGGCGGCTCGACGCCGTGCGTCCGCAGCATCTGCGCCTCTTCGCGCGGGGAGGGGTAGCCCATCGGGACGCGGACGAGGAAGCGATCGATCTGGGCCTCGGGGAGGGGATAGGTGCCCTCCAGATCGATCGGGTTCTGCGTCGCGAGGACGAGGAAGGGGAGGGGGAGCTCGAAGCGATCGCCCTCGATCGTGACCTGCCGCTCCTGCATCGCCTCGAGCAGCGCGGACTGCGTCTTCGCGGGGGCGCGGTTGATCTCGTCGGCGAGGACGACGTTCGCGAAGATGGGGCCCGCGCGGAGGGAGAACGTGCCGTCCTTCGGCGAGAGGACGTAGGTGCCGGTGATGTCGGCGGGGAGGAGATCGGGCGTGAACTGGATGCGGCGCGCCGAGCAGCCGAGCGCGGTCGCGAACGCCTTCACGAGCGTGGTCTTCGCGACGCCGGGGACGCCCTCGAGCAGGACGTGCCCCTTCGCGAGGAGCGCGATCATCATCATGTCGAGCGACTTCGTCGACCCGATGTACGTGCGCTGGACCTCGCGGCGGAGGTCCTCGACGCGCTCCTTCGCCGCTCCGACCTCGGGGGCGCCCGTGTGCCCGCCGGCGCCGTGCGGGTGTCCGCCGTGCACCTGCGTCTGCGTCACGAGACCACCCCGGGCGTGGCGCGGGTGCGCACCGCCTCGACGAGCTGCTTCACCGAGCGCGCGATGGACACGACCTCCTGATCACGAACCGACTGCACCATGCCACCGCTGCGCTGAAAAACGACCATGGTCTCGACGTTTGCCATTCGTAGCAGAAGCTTGCGGAGGGCGATCATCCCTTCGGCGTCGAGGAGGTTTCGCTCGCCGATTTGGGTGAGGAGCTCCTGGTGGCCGGGGACCTTCGTGAGGCCGAGCACTTGGGCCATCTGCTCTTCGAGCGCGGACTTCAGCTCCAGGATCGCGAGCACGCGCGTGGTCTGCGGCGCGCCGATGACGGCGGCGTGCCCCGCGACGCCGCCCTGGGCCACGGCCGGCACCCGCCGCGTGAACCGCGGGACGAGCGGTTTGTGGAGCCGCCCCGCGCGCGACCCGACCCACACGACGAGCGCCAGCCCGAGCGCGATCGACGCGCTCCACGCCAGGATCGCGGGGAGCCCCTCTTTTCTGATCTGATCGAGGAGATCGCGGAGATCGCGGAGGAAAGACGAGAACGCGTTCTCCGAGCCGCCGTAGGCGCCCCTCTGCTCGAAGGTGCCGGACGCGATGAACAGCCGGCCGCCGCGCTTGCCCCACGCGTCGCTGTCGACGGCGTAGTGAATGAGCCCGCGCGCGAAGGCCTTGTTCCCCGCGTACCGCAGCATCGAGTTCATCACGATCGACGGGTCGCCGACCGCGAGGAGGCGGCCTTTTCCGACCGCTCCCGCCACCGCGACCGTCACGTCCGGATCGTGGTTCGACGAGCGGATCTTGAGGACGGGCGAGAGGTCGGGATGCCCCAACCCCACGGGATGATTCGTGACGACGCGGTTCACGTCGGACACGACCGGGTGCGCGCTCGCGGGCTCGGCGAGGGCGAGCTGCGGGTTGCGACGCAGGCACTCGGCCGGGCTTCGGGGCGCGGGCACGCGCCGCATGTTGAAGGCGGTGAGCAGCGATTCGCCACGCCCGTAGTCGTCGAGCATCACGACGCGGCCGCCCTCGCGCATGAACTTCGAGAGCTCGCCCTCGTCGAGCGAGCGCTCCGGATAGAGGAGGAGGAGCCCGTCCTCCGGCTTCAGCTCGGAGAAGTCGATCTGCGACGTCGGCACGACCTGGCCCGCCGGCAACTCCGCCTTCGCGAGGCGCACCAGCTCCGACGCGCCCTCCCAATCGTCCCCGGTGAGGTCGAACGGGATGGCCCACGCGGTGCCTCCCGCGAAAACCACGAACAAGACGACGCAAACGCGCAGAATGCACGTGCTGGTGGCCAGACGGGGAACGGTCGAGCTTCGTCGACGCACTGCGCTGAGACACACGGTAGCAAGGCGACGATCGGCCGGCTACTTGACCCGATCGAACCGGTTGCTAGCTTCAACAGAAGCAGTCGTTCTGGTCTTGGCTAGGACTCACCATGCTCCCTCCGTTCATCATCGAGCAGATCCGAAAGCGCGAAGAAGAAGAGAGGAAGCGGTACGACCAGCCGCACCTCGAGCTGCCGTTGGCCCCGCCCGGCCCCCCCCGCCGCCGCGAAGAGCCGGACGAGGGCAAGCGCGGCGTCATCATCATCGAGCTGTAAGGGTTCGAGCTTCTTTCGAAGGGCCGCCTGTACTAGGGTCCCGTGGCCTATGGGCTTTCTTGGAGGATGCCCGCGCGGTGTCGCTCTCTTGGCGCTGGCCGTCGCGGCGAGCGGCGGCTGTTACGACACCGGGGACGGGAGCGCGCCGCCGTCGGATCGGCTCTATTTCCCCGTCGGGCTCCAGGTCTCGCACGGCGGGACGGTGCTCTACGCCGTCAACTCCGACTTCGACCTGCAATACAACGGCGGGACGCTGCAGGCCTACGACCTCCGGCTGATCCGGCAGCACGCGCTCCTCACCATCGCGAACCCCGCCGATCCCGCCCTCCTGCCCGTCCTCGTGCGCCCGCCGAACGCCAACGCGTGCCCCGGCCCGCCCGAGCCCGGCCGGCAGCCGCTCGGCGAGACGTGCGCGCCCCCGGTCCGGGCGCAGGCGTACATCCGCGACTCCGTCATCATCGGCGCGTTCGCGACCGAGCTGCTCCTCTCTCCGCTCACGAAGGACCTCGTCCCCCAGACGCCCAAGCTGCACGCGAACGAGGAGCTGCCGCCCGCGGCGCAGACCTCGGTCGACCGCCTCTTCGCGCCCGTGCGCGGGAACGCGACGCTCACGTGGGCGACGATCGCGCGCGACGACTTCACGAGCGCGCCGGCGCAAGGCGACACGAAGGCGACCTACGCGCCGTTCCGGATCCAGTGCGGGCAGGACGCGGGCAACCGCTGCGACGGCCTGCACGCGGTCGGCGACGATCCGAACGAGCAGAACAACACCCGCCGCATCACGCTGCCGGGCGAGCCGTTCGGCGCGACGATCAGCGAGGACGGCACCGCGCTGGTGATGACCCACCAGAACGACACGAAGACGTCGCTGTTCTTGACCGGCCTCGCGCGCGACAAGAACGACGCCGACCTCGCCCAGAGCCCCCCGTCGCTCCAGTTCGTCGTCGACAGCCTGCCGGTCGGCGGGGTCGGCATCACGCCCGTGCCGCACGATCGCGACGCGTTCCTCGGCGTCACCGCGCTCCCGCGCCCCGCGTTCTTCCAGACCAGCCGCTCGATCCCGCAGGTCAGCCTCCTCCGCCAGTACGCGGACGACACCGGCGGCGTGGCCGCGTCGACGCCGCGTCCCTTCCTCGACTTCGAGTCCGCCTTCCCGATCTCGGCGAGCGCGAACGGCGCCGACTCGCGCGGCATCGTCGTCGACCCCACCCCGCGCCTCGCGTGCAAGGCGAAGGTGACCGCGACGGACGAAGCGACGCGCGATCGCGAGATCGCGGCCTGCGCGCGGAAGCCGGCGCGCGCGTTCATCGCGAACCGATCGCCGGCGGCGCTGCTCGTCGGCGAGGTCGGCGCGAACGGGCCGGTCGGGCTCGACGGCGTCGCGACCTACGACCCCGATCGCCTGCGGATCCACACCTCGGTCCCGCTCTCGGCGGGCCCGTCGAAGGTGTATATTGCACCTATCGTCGACAAGGACGGCGCCTACGCGCTCCGCGTGTTCGCGGTCTGCTTCGACTCGGCGACGGTCTTCGTCTACGACCCCGACGCCGGCGTGCTCGAGAACGTCATCCGCGTCGGGGTCGGACCCTTCTCGATGGCCTTCGACCCGTTCGACCTCGACGAGGTCGCGCGCCACGTACAGGTGCCGATCGACGCGCGCGATCAGAACGTCCGGCGCTACCGCTTCGCGTACCTCGCCAGCTTCACGCAGTCGTACGTGCAGGTCATCGACCTCGACAACGCGGTGCCGAGCACGGCGACGTTCGAGCGCGTCGTCTTCACGCTCGGCGAGCCGACGAACCCGAAGGGCTCCTGAGATGCGAGCGCTGCGACTCCGCCTCTTGCTCCTCGCGTGCGCGGTCCTCACGATCGCGGGCGTGCTCTTCGCGTGCTCGCAGACGCCGACGAGCGTACCGATCCGCACCTTCGAGCGCGCGCAGCGGGTCGACACGATCTGCCTCCGCGTCCGCGGCCCCGACGCGCCGGAGCCGCTCCCGCCCGCGGGCTGCGCGCCGGTGCCGCCGTTCGGCGACGGCAGCGTCCTCGAGAACCAGCTCTTCGCGCTCGTCACGCAGACCACGCGCGGCGAGGTCGCGGTCGTGAACCTCAGCGCCTCCGAGGTCGTCGATCAGAACCACGCCGTCCCCGGCCTGAACTTCCTCCCCGTCGGCGCGATCCCGACCGACGTCGCCGCGACGCCCGACGGACGCATGGCCTTCGTCGCCGCGGCGGAGCCGAACAAGTTCGCGATCTACGGCATCCCCGGTCACCGCATCATGGGCGACCGCGCGCCGCGCCGCGATCCGGACGGCCCCACCACCCTCGGCTCGTGGCCGGTCTGCCGCCTCCCGCAGCGGCCGGGCGCGCTCAGCGTCGTGCCGCGCGGCACGCTCGACGACCTCGCCGCCTACGAGCTCGTCGTCGTCCTCCCCGGCGATCGCGTGAACCCGGCGAAGATCGTCACGATCGATCCGAAGCCCTTCCTCCGCGCGACGCCGCGCAAGAACGGCGCGGGCGACGTGCTCGACGACTTCGGCGCCGGCCCGTCGCTGCCGCCCGGAGAGCTCGTGGACTGCCCCGTCACCTCCGCGATCGAGCTCGCCGGCGGCGACGCGATCCCGGCGTCGTTCGTCCCCGGCGCGCGCTGGGACGACGGCGTGAAGTGGGTCGACGGCGGCATCGACCTGACGTGCGCGGCCGCCGATCGACCGGCGAGCTGCGGCCTGCGTCCGTGCGCGTGCCCGAGCCGCCTCGCCGGACCCGACGGCGGCGCGCCGCTCCCCGTCGACGGTGGGGCGGAGACGTGCGAGCCCGACGCCGGCGGCGACGCCGACGCCGGCGCCCCCGAGGAGGAGGTCGCGCTCGATCTCGGGCCGCTCGACGCGCCGCAGCCCGTCGCGATCGCGCGCGACGACCAGACGCTCTTCATCGCGGACGACGCGCTCCCGCTCGTGCACGTGATCGACCTCTCGACCCCGGGCGCGCCGGTGGAGCGCGAGCCCTTCGTCGTGTCGAGCCTCGCCGACCCGACGCGCGCCGCGTCGATCCGCGACCTCGCGGTGAGCCCGCCCACGCGCGAGTACAGGCGCTTCCTCTACGCCGTCGATCGCAAGGACGGCACGATCGCCGTGTTCGACGTCACGAACCTCGCGACGGCGGAGCGGACGCCGATGCGCCGCCCGCACCCGGAGCTGAACCCGTTCCAGCCGGAGGACCGCATCGGCTTCGGCGCGCCGGTGGTGGCGGTCGCCTTCGCGCGGCACGACTTCCCGCTCAAGCGCGTGAACGGCCTCGGCCTCCCGACCGCGCAGAGCGGCCTCCTGTGCAACCCGAACCCGAACGTCGACCTGAAGGCCGATCCGAACGGCGACCTCGGCGCGGCGTACCGCGCGAGCTCGAGCGACGTCGACGTCGGGCTCGTCCCGACCCGCCTCCGCGGCATCTTCGCGTTCGCGACGCTGACGACGGGCGAGATCGTCGCGATCGACGTCGACGACTGGGACGCGCCGTGCCGCCGCCCGCAGGACCTCTCCTCGAGCGAGTCCGGCGTCGCCGTCAACATCGGCGCGCTCTCGGTGCCGCAGCCGGCGCCCGCTCCCGGCGACGTCGATCCGTACCACGCGCCGATCCCGGCGCCAGAGAGCGTGTCGCAGGAGATCTTCTTCCCCGTCTCCGCGCCGCACCGCATCCGCTCGACGTTCCTCCTCCGCGACGACCTCACGACCGGCAAACACGTCCCGTACCTGCCGTCCGCGCCGTCGATCACGGGGACCGGCGCGCCGCTCGCGCTCTTCGGTCAGGGCAGCGAGGCGACGCCGCGCCTCCGTCCCACCGCCGCGCGCCCCGGCGTCTCCGCCGGCACGGAGGAGGTCGGGGTCCGCTTCTCGATCGACACGCCGGACGTCCACTTCGATCAGGAATGGACCGTGACCTACGAGGGCAAGCTCCCCGGCTTCGAGGGCCTGCCCGCGGCGATCGCGACGCGCGACGAGTACCGGACGCTCACGTTGAGCCAGCCCCAGGCGCGCTTCTGCGCGAAGGGGGTGGAGGACTGGGTCCTCGGCGCCGAGCGCGCGAACGCGGTCACGAACGCGCTCGCCGCGTCCGGCCGGCCGGGGTACTCGGAGCGCCTCGATCGCCGGATGATGGACTACGTCCAGATCACGGACGAGCTCCTCCCGGCGACGGATCCGTACTGGTCGCTGCCCGACCTGCAAGGCGCGGACGCCTGCTGGGAAGGCGAGCTCGCGCGGAGCGCGGCGGAAGATCCGCGCGTCCCCGGCCGGCGCCACGCCGCGTGCTCGAGCTATTTCGGCACCGTGCAGCAGCAGAACGCGACGCGCGATTTCCCGATCCTCGAGGCGTACGACGACCACGTCGTCGTGGGGCGCTTCGCGACGATCGCGCCGAACAAGACGCGCGAGGCGATCTACTCCGACGCCTCGAACGTCCCGTACATGAAGCTCGCGCGCTGCTGCTTCCACAACCAGGCGGGCTTCACCGTGCGCGGCGGCGCGCAGTGGATCACCGTCGGGACGACGCTCGGCTTCATGAGCCACCTGTTGCCGGACGCCACCGGGCGATGCGTGCCGTCCTGCGACCCGCGCGAGCAGCTCCTCAACGGGCGCGCGCCGGCGCTGCCGTACGGTCCGGGTGAGTTCGCGCCGCACCGCGACACGCCGCTCGCGATGCGGAACCCGGCGTTCTCGTTCTTCGTCCAGAACGGCTTCACGATCGACCCCGAGTCGACGGGCGGCGGCCTCACCGCGGTCGACAGCGTGCCCACGCGCGAGACCTTCTACGCGTTCCAGACGCGCGGGCAGTTCAGCCCCCTCGTCATCGACCTGACCTCCGCGACCGGCTCGACCTCCGTGAACCCGCAATCGATGAGGTTCATCGAGACGCTGGGCCAGATCGCGGTCGTGGACGGCGCGGCGCAGGGGCTCGTCCTGATCGATCTCTCGCTCGTGTCCATTGCGCGCGCGCCGTACTACTGACAGACCTTCGTCCGTCCGATGAATGGCGGCAAGACCGGGCACGGGGCCGACACTCCCGTGATGAAGCAGTACCTCGCGTCGAAGGCGCAGTATCCCGACGCGATCCTGTTCTTTCGTCTCGGCGACTTCTACGAGCTCTTCTTCGAAGACGCCGTCGTCGCCGCGCGCGTGCTCGACCTCACCCTGACGAGCCGCAACAAGAACGCGGACGAGCCGATCGCGATGGCGGGCGTCCCGTACCACGCCGCCGCCGGCTACATCCAGAAGCTCCTCGATCAGGGCTTCAAGGTCGCGATCGCCGAGCAGATGGCCGATCCCGCGAAGACGAAGGGGATCGTCCCGCGCGAGGTCGTGCGCATCGCGACGCCCGCGCTCGCCTACGACGACTCCGCCCTCGACGCGCGGAAGAACCTCTTCCTCATGGGGATCGACGTCGACGAGCGCGATCGGGTCGGCGTCGCGGTCCTCGACTTTTCGACCGGCACGCTCGAGGCGTGCGAGGCGGAGAGCGCCGAGGCGGCGATCGCGGAGATCGTGCGCCTCGATCCGCGCGAGGTCCTCGTCCGCGCGCCGAAGCTGCTCGCCGAGGTGCGGGCCAGCTTGCCGCGCGCCACCGTGCGCGAAGAGGCGGCCGACCTCGATCTCGCGAGCGCGATCGCCCTCCTCGACGACGTGCTCGGCAAGGGCAAGGCGCGGAAGGCGTGTGCGAGCGACGTCGCGCTCCGCGCCGCCGCGCGCTGCGTCGCGCTCGCGAAGATCTGCGAGCCCGGCAAGAAGCTCCCGCTCGCGAAGCTCGCCGAGTACACGCTCGGCGACACGCTCGTCCTCGACGACGCGACGCAGCGGCACCTCGAGCTCGTCCGGACGATGGATGGGGAGACGAAGGGCTCGCTCCTCGAGCAGATCGACGCGACGAAGACCGCCCCCGGCGCGCGGCTCCTGCGCCGCCGCCTCCTCGCGCCGCGCACGCGCGTCGTCGAGATCCGGCGCCGCCTCGACGGGGTCGAGCTCTTCGTCACCCAGCCCGGCCTCCGCAGCGACGTCCGCGCGCGGCTCGCGAAGATCGCCGACGTCGAGCGGCTCGCGGTGAAGCTCGCGATCGACCGCATCGGCCCGCGCGAGCTCGCCTCGCTCCGCAGCTCGCTCGCCGAGCTCCCCGGCCTCGACGACGCGCTGAAGGCGTGCCCCGACAAAGGCGCGCGCGAGGCGCTCGAGATATCGGACGATCTCGTGGGGTCCGGGGGCGCGGAGCGCGTCTTCGCGCGACGGCCCCCGGCGGGAGAGCTCGAGAGGGCAGAGCCCTCTCGAACCAGAAAAGCCTTCGTCGATCGCTGCGAGGACGTGCACGACCTGCTCGCGCGCGCGATCGCGGACGAGCCGCCGATCCGCGCGAGCGAGGGGAACGTGTTCCGCGACGGCTTCGACGCGGAGCTCGACGAGGCGCGCGTGCTCGCGAAGGACGGGCAGCGCCTCATCGTCGACCTCGAGACGCGGTGCCGGGAGGAGGCGCAGATCCCGTCGCTGAAGCTGCGTTATACACGCGTCTTCGGCTGGTACATCGAGGTGACGAAGAGCCACCTCGCGAAGGTGCCGAAGGCGTGGCGGCGCAAGCAGACGATCGCGACCGGGGAGCGCTTCACCTGCGACGAGCTCGACGACCTCGCCGACAAGCTCGCGCACGCGGAGGAGCGGCTCTCGTCGCGCGAGGCCGAGCTCTGGTCGGCGCTGGTGAAGG
Organism: Labilithrix sp.; assembly: GCA_019637155.1. NCBI lineage: Bacteria > Pseudomonadati > Myxococcota > Polyangiales > Labilitrichaceae > Labilithrix > Labilithrix sp. The sequence continues at coordinate 88,339 of JAHBWE010000031.1, forward strand.
ACCTCGCCGTGCACGACGAGCGGCTCCGCGCGGTCGCGAACCGGCTCGCCACGATCGACGTCGCGAGCGCGCTCGCGGAGGTCGCGCACCGCGACGACTACACGCGGCCCGAGGTCGACGACTCGCTCGCGCTCGACCTCGTCGACGCGCGCCACCCCGTCGTCGAGCGCCTCGCCGCGGCGGGCCGCTTCGTCCCGAACGACGTCACCCTCGACGCGTCCCCCGACGCCGCGGCGGACCGCTCGCGCCTCTGGATCGTCACCGGCCCGAACATGGCCGGCAAGTCGACGTTCATGCGTCAGGTCGCGCTCGCGGTCGTGCTCGCGCACACGGGCTCGTTCGTCCCGGCGCGGAGCGCGCGCATCGGCGTCGTCGATCGCGTCCTCACGCGCGTCGGCGCGAGCGACAACCTCGCGCGCGGCGAGAGCACCTTCATGGTCGAGATGAAGGAGACCGCGAACATCGTGAAGTGCGCGACGCGGCGCTCGCTCGTCGTCCTCGACGAGATCGGCCGCGGGACGAGCACCTACGACGGCCTCTCGATCGCGTGGGCGGTCGCGGAGCACCTCCACGACGTGGTCGGCTGCCGCGCGCTCTTCGCGACGCACTACCACGAGCTCACCGAGCTCGCGGAGACGTCGGCGCGCGCGGAGAACTTCAGCGTGAGCGCGCGCGAGCACGCCGGCACGATCGTCTTCTTCCACAAGGTCCAGCGCGGCGCGGCCTCGCGCAGCTACGGCGTCGCGTGCGCGCGGCTCGCGGGGCTCCCCGAGAACGTGCTCGCGCGCGCGAAGGCGATCCTCGAGGGGCTCGAGACGACGGCGTCGCTCCCGACCGGCGGCTCCTCGCGCGGGGTGCGGAAGCGCAAGAACGAGGACCAGCTCGGCCTCTTCGCCGCGGCGCCGCGGGCTCCGGAGCGACCCGCCGATCCCGCGCTCGACATGCTGCGCGCGCTCGACATCGATCGCCTCACGCCGATCGAGGCGCTCACGACGCTCGCGAAGCTCAAGGACCTTGCCAAATCGGAGTAGGTCGTTCGGCTACGCGCTCGTCGCGGTGGCGGCGACGGGGTGGGGGACGTGGCCGCTCGTCCTTCGCCACGCGCCGATGCACTCGTCCTTGCAGTCGGCGATCGCGATGACGGTGATGACAGTCGCGAGCGCGCCGCTCGTCTTGCGCGATCGCCTCCCGGTGAAGGCGACCCTTCGCGACTGGCTCGGCGTCGCCTGGCTCGGCGTCTCCGACGCCGCGAACATCGCGCTCTTCTTCGCGGCGTACCAGCGCACGAGCGTCGCGATCGCGGTGCTCACGCATTACCTCACTCCGATCTTCGTCGCGCTCTCCGCGCCGCTCCTGCTCGCGGAGCGGCTCGGGCGGCGGACCGCGGCCGCGGTCGCGGTCTCGTTCGTCGGGCTCGTCCTCCTCCTCGCGCCGTGGCGGGACGGCTTCGGCGCGCGCGACCTCGCCGGCGCCGCGCTCGGCGCGGGCAGCGCCGTGTTCTACGCGTCGAACGTGCTCACCAACAAGCGGCTCAACACCGTGTTCTCCGCGTCGGAGATGATGTTCTACCACGGGCTGATCGGCGTACCGCTCCTCTGGTCGTTCGTGCCGGCCGGCGCCGTTGGCGCGGCGCCGGCGACGTCGATCGGCGTCGCGCTCGCGGCCTCGCTCGGCATCGGGACGTTCTGCGGCCTCGCGTTCACGCGCGCGCTCAAGCGCATTCGCGCGAGCCACGCGTCGGTGCTCACGCTGCTGGAGCCGTTCGTCGCGGTCGTGTGCTCGGTCGTCGTGCTCGGCGAGCCGCTGCACCGCGGCTCGGTCGCGGGCGGCCTCCTCATCCTCGGCGGCGCCCTCGCGGTCGTCACCGCGAAGCACGAGGATGGAGTACAATCTTCCCCGTCTTGACCGCCCGAGATTCCATGCTCGCCTCCGTTGCGCCGATCGCGGCGGGCGAGATCCTCGTGGTGGCGGACGAGGCGACGCGGCACGCGGTCGTGAACGGCGTGAGCCTCCTCGCGATGGAGGCGGCGCACGCGGACAGCGCCGACAAGGCGGCCGCGATCGCCTCGGAGAAGGCGGCCTCGCTCGACTGCGTCCTCGTCGACATCGCGCTCGGCCTCGACGCGTGGGAGATCCTTTCCCGCTTGCGGATCGAGCCGGAGACCTCCGCGATCCCGGTCATGATGATCATGGACCGCGCCCCGAACGACGCCGACCTCATGAAGCTGCTCGAGGCCGGGGTGATGGATCACGTCGTGAAGCCGCTCTCGACGCCGCTCCTCTGCGCGAAGGTGCGCGCGGTCGCGGAGCGCTCGAAGTTGCAGCGGGAGCTCCGCAACAAGCTGCGGGTGGCGATCGAGTACTCCGCGCTCGACGCGCTCACGGGCCTCTACAACCGCCGCTACTTCGAGCGCCGCTTGCGCGAGGAGTCGGCCCACGCGCGCCGTCACAAGCGGCCCTTTTCGCTCGTCATCGTCGACATCGATCACTTCAAGCTCGTGAACGACACCTACGGGCACGAGGACGGCGACAAGGTGCTCCGCCACGTCGCGGAGCTCATCAGCGGCTCGCTCCGCGAGGACGACATCGCTTGCCGCTACGGCGGCGAGGAGTTCGTGCTCCTCCTGCGCGCGACGGCGGGGCCGGCCGCGCGCGTCGTCGCGAACCGCCTCCGCGCCTCCGTCACCGCGAAGGGGATCGCCCTCGGCGAGAAGAACGAGGAGCGGCACATCAGCTTCAGCGGCGGCGTCGCTGCGGCGGACGAGCGCAACAACTTCGACTGCGAAGCGATCCTCGACCGCGCCGACAAGGCCCTCTACCGCGCCAAACGCGGCGGCCGTAACCGCGTCGAGATGGAGTAGCGCGGGGCCTTAATCGCGGGGGACGTCGGGCCGTTTGGACCATGGACTCCCCCAGCGTGAAAGGTTCGGATCATGGGTGCGTGCGTGATGCTCATCGACGACTCGGCGACGGTTCGGTTAGAGGCGGCGCGGGCGCTCTCGGCCGCGGGGTTCGGGGTCATCGAAGCGTGCGACGGGATCGACGGGCTCGAGAAGCTCGCGACCTCCGACGAGGTGAAGCTCATCGTGTGCGACGTGAACATGCCGCGCATGAACGGGATCGAGTTCGTCGAGGCGCTCTCGCACACCGGCGCCCTCCCGCCGCCGGTGATCATGCTGACGAGCGAGGGGCACCCCGACCTCGTCCGCACGGCGAAGGCCTGCGGCGCGCGCGGCTGGATGGTGAAGCCGTTCAAGCCCGAGCTCCTCGTCGCCGCCGCGCGGAAGATCACCGGCACGACCTGAAGGCGCCGTGAAGGCCGGCCTCCACCTCCAGGTGCTCGCGGTCGTCGCGCTCGTCGCCGGTGCCCTCGTGCTCGCCTTCTCCGTCCTCCACGCGAGCCGCGTCGCGACGGACGACGGCCACGCGCTCGAGCGACGAGCCGAGCGCTACGCCGCGATCGCTGCGCGCGAGGTCGGGCCCGCCGTCGCGCGCGACGACGCCGGCGACGCGCGCGCCGTGCTCGAGGTGATCGCTGCGGACACGGAGCTTCGATGGATCGCGGTTCAGCGCGCGGACGGCTCCGTCCTCGCGAGCCGCGGCGCGCCAGCGGTCTCCTCCGCTCGCGCGGCGCGAGGACCCGTCGTCGTCGAGGTCGCGGCTTCGGGCGCCGCGCCGCGGCGGCCGCTCCTCGCCGCCGCGTTCGCCCTCGCGGTCGCGTTCACTGGCGTATGGCTGCTGGGTCGTCTTCGCCCGATGCTCGCGCGGCGCTTCGCGGCGCGGAGCCGCGAGATCGAGCTCCTCCTCGCGAACGTCGCGCAGGGCTTCGTCGTCGTCGACGCGAAGGGCCGCATGGGCGCGCACCGCTCCGCGGTCATGGCGCGCTGGTTCGGTCCGATCGAGGAGGGCGCCGCGATCTGGAGCCTCTTCCGGCGCGAGGATCCGCAGCGTGCGGCGTACTTCGAGCTCGCGTGGGAGGCGATCTTCGACGGCTTCCTCCCCGTCGAGGTCGCCCTCGAACAGCTCCCGAAGCGCCTCCGCCACGGCGCGTCGACGTTCGAGCTCGCGGTGCGTCCGACCGGCGACGGCCACGCGCTGGTCGTGCTCACCGACGTCACGGAGCAGATCGAACAAGAGGACGCGGAGGCGACGCGGAGCGATCTCGTCGCGCTGTGCGAGCGCGCGCTCGTCGACCGCGCCGCCGTCGCCGACTTCGTGCTGGAGGCGAGCGCGCTCGTCCGCGCGATCGAGGACGCGCGGACGCTCATCGATCGAAGGCGCGCGATCCACACGCTGAAGGGCGTCGCCGCGCAGGTCGGCGCGAGCTCCGTCGCCGCCGCGTGCGCCGTGATCGAGGCCGGGGTGCTCGCGTCGGACGAGGCGCCTCGTCCCGCCGACGTCGCGCGGCTCGCGCTTCGTTGGCTCGCGCTCGAGACGCGCCTCCGCCTCCTCTTCGCGAACGTCCCGACCGCGACGGTCCACGTCGAGCGCCACGACCTCGACGCGCTCGTCGCCCGCATCGACGCGAAGGCCTCGCACGCGGAGCTCGCGCATCGCGCGCGGCTCCTCCGGCTCGAGCCGATGCAGCTCCGCGTCGATCGCGCGAAGGACGCCGCGGTCGCGCTCGCGCGCCGGCTCGGGAAGGGCGTCGACGTGAGCGGCGGCGCCGGCGCGCTGCGCTGCGACTCCGCCGCGTGGACGCCGTTCTGGAGCGCCTTCGGTCACGTCGTCCGCAACGCGGTCGACCACGGCATCGAGGCGACGGACGCGCGCGTCCGCGCCGGCAAGCCGCCGCGCGGGCGGATCTCGGTCGAGGTGTCGCGGCGCGACGACCACGTCGTGATCGAGGCGACCGACGACGGCGCCGGCGTCGACTGGCCCGCGGTCGCGAAGCGCGCGGCGGAGCGAGGTCTCCCGCATCGGACCCAGCGTGACCTCGAGACCGCCGTCTTCGCCGACGGCCTCTCGACCATGCGCGAGGCGCACGAGGTCTCCGGCCACGGCGTCGGCCTCGCCGCGGTGCGGGCGGTGACGGAGGCGATGGGCGGTCGCGTCACGATCGAGAGCCGGCGCGGCGTGGGGACGACGCTCCGCTTCGTGTTCCCCGTCGCGACGCTCGGCGACGCGTACCGCCAGGCCGCGCCGACCGCGCTCGCCGCCTGAAGAACGACGCACGAAGGCCGTATCACCGAACAGCTTCTCCATGACCGTCGCCTCCCGCCGCGTCGTCCTGATCGATCCCGTCACCGAGACTCGTAACGTGTTCGCGCAGCGCCTCCGCGCGCACGGCTACGTGGTGGACGACGCCGCCGACGCGGTCGCGGGCGCGGAGATGTCGCTCGCCGATCCGCCCTCCGCGATCGTCTGCGATCTCTGGATGCCGGGCGTGTCCGGCGTCCAGCTCTGCCGCCTGCTCTCCGCCGAGCCGGGGACCGAGGACGTCCCGATCATCCTGCGCTCGGAGGTCGACGATCCGCGCTCGCGTTTCTGGTCTCGCCACGCGGGGGCGCGCGCGCTCGTCATGAAGGGCCGCATGGGCGAGCTCGTCCGCGCGCTCGACGACGTCCTCGAGGAGGAGGAGGAGAGCACGCCGTTCTTCTTCCGCATGTCCGGCGGCGCGCACGACATCCGCGACCGCATCGCGGAGAACCTCGATCGCGCGCTCTTCGCCTCCGTCGTCGCGGCGGAGGTCCGCTCCCTCGCGGGATCGAGCGCGCTCGATCGGATGTTCGACTCGCTCTCCCAGCTCCTCACGCAGCTCGTCGACTATCGCTGGGTCGCGCTGACGACGACGGCGCCGGTGTACTTCGCGATCCACGCGCATCGACGGCAGGCCGAGGCGGCGGAGCGAGAAGCGGCCAAGGCGCTGGCGATCGCGCCCGAGACGTCGCGCATGGTCCGGATCCACGACGACGACGCGCGCGACGTCGACGCGGCCGCGCGCACGCTCGTCTACGACCTCACGCTCGGCGGGTCGCGCCTCGGCCGCATCGCGTTCGGCGTGCCGGCGGGGCCGTCGCGGATCGACAAGATCGCGCCGCTCGTCGCGCAGGAGCTCCCCGCGGTGGTGCGGCTCGTGCTCCTCGTCGAGGAGTCGCAGCGGCTCGCGACGACGGACGGCCTGACCGGCCTGATGAACCGTCGCGCGTTCGTCGCGAATCTCCGGCGCGAGATGGACCGCGCGATGCGGACCGGCACGGCGACGTCGGTCCTCCTCCTCGACCTCGATCACTTCAAGGCGATCAACGACACGCACGGACACGGCGCCGGCGACGCGGTCCTCGTCGCGGTGGCGCAGACGCTCCAGCGCGTGTCGCGGACGTACGACCTCGTCGGTCGCTGGGGCGGCGAGGAGTTCGTGATCGCGCTGCCGGGCACGGACGAGGAGCGCGCGCTCATCGTCGCCGAGCGCATGCGCGATGCGATCGAGAAGCTCGTCGTGACGAACGCGAGGGGGACGCCGATGCCGCTCAGCGCGTCGATCGGCGCCGCGGAGCTCTCGCCCGGGCCGGTCGGCGAGTCGCTCGACTCGCTCGTCGATCGCGCGGACCGTGCGATGTACAGCGCGAAGGTGGGCGGTCGCAACCGCGTCTGTCGCGCGGAGAAGATCCAAAGCGCCACGCCGGTGTCTTTCGCCGCGAACGACGCGGCCTGACTCGAGCTGGCTCGATCGGGATTGCTCGCGGTTGCGTCGCGGCGCGTGGGTTGCACTTCGCGGCGCGGAATGAGCGCGTCACTCGATGGGCTGGTCGGGCGAACCCTCGCGGGGAAGTACCGGCTCGAGGAGCGTCTTCGCGCCGGCGCGATGGGTGCGATCTATCGCGCGCACCACGTCACGCTCGACAAGGCGGTGTGCATCAAGGTCATGCACCCCGAGCTGGCGAAGGATCCGCTCTTCGCGGAGCGCTTCTATCGCGAGGCCCGCGCGGCCTCGCGCTTCGATCATCCGTGCTCGATCATGATCCTCGATCACGGCGCCGAAGGCGACGTCCTCTACATCGCGATGGAGCTCGTCGAGGGGCGTGACCTCGCGGATCTGATCGAGGAGGCGGCGCACCAGCCTGGCGGCGTTCCGGCGGCGTTCCCCCCGCGCCGCATCGTCGATCTGCTCGCGCAGACCCTCGCGGCGCTCGGCGCGGCGCACGACGTCGGCATCCTCCATCGTGATCTGAAGCCCGAGAACATCATGGTCGCGCCCACGTGGGACGACGATGGCGCGGGCGAGCGCGTGAAGGTATGCGACTTCGGCATCGCGCACATCGACGATCTGCCGTCGCAGTCCGGCCGCCGTCTCACGATGAAGGGTTTCCTCCTCGGGACGCCGGAGTACATGTCCCCGGAGCAGGCGCGCGCGGAGTCCGTGGACGCGCGGAGCGACGTCTACGCCGCGGGCGTGGTCCTCTATCTCCTCCTGACGGGCCGCCTACCGTTCGAGGACGACTCCGCGGTCGCGGTCGCGCTCATGCAGATCAACGCGCCGCCGCCGGCTCCGTCGGCGCTCGCGCCGCAGTGCCATCGCGTCCTCGAGCGCATCTGCCTCAAGGCGCTGGAGAAGGACCCAACAAACCGCTTCGCGACCGCCCGCGCAATGCGCGCCGCCCTCCGCGACGCGCTCGCCGCCCCAACGACGCCCCGCCGCGCCTCGGCCCCTTTCGCGCCGGGCCCCGCGACGGAGGAGGGGGCGACGTGGGGGCCCGCGGCGCCTGGCGCGGCGTCGTTGGGAGCTGTCGCGTCGTCCGGCGTCGCGTCGCGAGGTGCGGTCGCGCCAGCTGTCGCGTCCGGCATCGCGTCGCGAGGTGCGGTCGCGTCGTTGGAAGCCGCGCCGCCGGGCGCCGTCGCGTCGCGTGGCGCGGTCGCGCGGTTGGGAGCCGTCGCGTCGCCGGGAGCTGTTGCGTCGTCCGGCATCGCGTCGCGTGGTGCGGTCGTGTCGATGGAAGCCGTTGCTTCGTCTGATGTGGTGTCGCCGGGTGAGGGGAGCTTCGTTCCGGTCGTCGCGTCGTTGCGGTCGCGGAGCTCCCTAACCTGTGTGGTCGCGCCGCTGCCGCCGCTTCGTGGGTCGCGGCGTGTCGTCGGCGCGGGGCTTACGCTCGCTGCCGTCGCCGTCCTGGTGCTCGGCGGCGTCAAGATCGCAAAGACGAGTCGTCGCGAGAGCGTGAACGTCACCGCGGCGCTCACGGTCGCGCCCGACACGCCCGTCGTCGCTCCGCCGGTCGCGTTGTCCGTCGCGTCGAAGGAGCCCGAGGCCCCGCCGCGTACGGCGCCCGTCGCCGCGGCGCCGCGGTCCGCTCCGGTGCCCGCGCCCGCGCCGAAGGCGCCCGAGGTCATGACACGTCCGGTGTCGATCGTCGCGGCACCGCGGCCCGCGGCGGTGCACGCGATCGCCGCCAAGCCGCGCGCTTCGACGCCCGCGCCGGTCGTTCATCCACCGACCGCGCCGGAGACACCGGTCCTCGTGCGGCCGGAGCCCATCCCCGCTCCGCCCCCTTCGGCCCCGCCCGCTCCAGTCGCGCCGTCGCCCGCGTCGCCCTTTCCGCTCGCGCCGCCGTCCCCCGCACCGCCCGCTCCAGTCGCGCCGTCGTCCCCCGCACCGCCCGCTCCAGTCGCGCCGTCGTCGCCCGCACCGCCCTCTCCGGACCCGCCGTCGTCGCCCGCGGTCCCGCCCGCTCCGGTCGCGCCGTCGCCCGCGGTCCCGCCCGCCCCGGTCGCGCCGTCGTCGCCCGCCCCGGTCGCGCCGTCGCTCGCGGTCCCGCCCGCCCCGGTGGTGCCGTCGTCGCCCGCGCTGTCTGCTCCGGTCACGGCGGCACCGGCGTCGTCTTCGGCGTCTGCGCGGGCGTTCTCCCTCGAGAGGGCGCGTGTCGATCTCGGTACGCCCGTCGTGACGGGCGCGACGTCGGCGAGCGTCGAGCGCGCGATCGTGCCGGTCAAGTCACGTATCGATTTGTGTTATCGCGCGGCGCTGTCGCGCGCGGCGAGCCCGGTCGAGGGCGCGGCCACGCTTCATCTCGAGACCGACGACGTCGGCAACGTCCGGCGCGCGAACGTCACCGGCGCGCTCGCGAGCACCGACGTCGCCACCTGCATCGCGAAGGCGGTCACGGGCCGCCGCATCGCGAACGTCGACACGGGCCACGCCACCGCGGCCATCCCGCTGACCTACCGAGCGCGCTGACGTTCGCGGCGTGACGAAGCGTCGAGCGCTCAGTATGGGCTCAGTACGGGCTCAGTACGGGCACATCAGCGTGGTCGTGATCCATCCGTCGACGACGGACGTGCCGATCGGGTCGACGATCGCGGACGCGAGCGGCGGCATGCGGTTGCCGTCGAGCGTGTGCATGCGGAGCGAGATGAGCGACTTGCTCGGATCGCCGGGGACGAAGAGCTTGCCGTCGGGGACGCCGAGGTCGCCCGTCTCCGCCTCGGCCTCGCACACCTTCGTGCCCTTGAAGGTGCGGCTGAAGCGGAAGTCCGCGGCGCCGCGGCCCGGACCGCCGGGGCGGTGACAGAACGCGCAGTTCGCGTGCACGTAGGAGCGCGCGCGCGCCTCGACGTCGACGGACTCGTCGGCCGGGTTCGGGAACTTCGCGCGCGGCTCGGCGGGGAGCGGCGCCGCGAACGCGCCGAGCTGCTCGAGCTTCGCGAGCTGGTTCATGCGCGCCGCCGGACCCGCCTCGTCGGCCGGGTAGTCGTGCTCCATGTTGAGCATGCCGATCTCGAGACCGAGGCTGCCGCCCGCGGCGCCGTTGTGGCACTGCATGCATTGCGAGCGGCTCGGATACGTCCAGACCTGCGCGCCGTTGCCGTTCGGCACTTCCTTCGTCTTGCCGTCGAGGAGGAGGAGCGCGTCGGACTCGTCCGCGTTCCACTCGTACGTGTAGCCGGCCCAGCTGCTGTCGGTGTGGCGCACGAAGAGGCGCGTCTCGATGCGCTTGCCGCCGAGGCGGAACTCCTTCACGAGGACGGTGCCGTTCGGAAGATCGAAGTGGCCGTCGGGCGCGACGTTGATCTTCCCGTCGGGCGGCAGCGAGATCCACCGGTACTTCTCGGCGCCGTCGCTCCAGAGCGGCGTCGTGACGTCGTAGGCGAGGAGCTTCGACGACGGCGTCTTCGGATCGTTCGCGAGGACGCAGCCGGTCTGCGAGAGCTTCGCGGGGAGCCCCTCGGAGGAGAGCTGCGGGACGAGGCGCTTCACCTTCCCGGCGCCGTAGTCGAGGATGAAGAGCTCGCCGTCGTTGTCCTGGCCGAACGACGAGATCGAGTAGTTCGTCAAGGCGACGGTCGCGATCGGCGGCGGCGTGGGCGAGACGGTGGTGGGGATCGAGTAGATCTTGCCGCCGAAGTCGCCGAAGATGTACCGGCCCTGGAGCTCGGGGAGCGCGGTGCCGCGGTACACGTAGCCGCCGGTGATCGAGAAGCCCATCGAGCGGCCGTACTCGACGATCGGATCGATCGCGTTCTCGACGACGGGGCAGGGCTCCGGCTTGTAGCAGCGGAAGCCTTCGCGGACGCCCCACCCGTAGTTGCCGCCGAGCGTGATCTTGTCGACCTCTTCGGCGCGGTTCTGGCCGACGTCGCCGGCCCAGAGCTCGCCCGTGAGCGAGTCGAAGTTGAAGCGCCACGTGTTGCGGAGGCCGTACGCGTAGATCTCCGGCTTGCCGCCGCCGTTCGCGAACGGGTTGTCCTCCGGGATGCCGTAGAGCTGACCGTCCGGTACGACGTCGACGTCGATGCGCAGCATCTTGCCGAGGAAGACGTCCTTGTTCTGGCCGTAGCCGCGCGGATCGCCGCCGGAGCCGCCGTCGCCGAACGACGCGTAGAGCCGGCCGTCGGGACCGAACGCGACGTGGCCGCCGTTGTGGTTCGAGTACGGCTGATCGAACTGGAGGAGCTCGGTGAGCGTGGTCTTGTCGAACGTCTTGCCGCCGTCGTTGCTCTTGATGCGGACGATGACGGAGGCGAGGTTCGCGGGGCTCGTCGAGCTCGGCTTCGTGTACGAGAGGAAGGCGAGGCCGTTCTCCGCGAACTTCGGGTGGAGCGCGAGGCCGAGGAGGCCGGCCTCGTTGGGGCTCGAGTTGACGCGGTCCTTGATGTCGAGCGCGACGCTGCGGGTTCCGTCGTTGGCGACGTAGTTGATGACGCCGGCCTTCTCGACGACGAGGAAGTGCTCGTTGTCGCCCGGCAGGGGCGCGACGGCGATCGGGTTCCGGAACGAGATGTCGTTGAACGCGGGCGCGAACCCGTAGCCGCCGGACGGCCGCACGCCGCCGAGGCACGCGTTCACGCTCGCGAGGTTGGCGGAGTCGCCGGAGGGCTTGTCGTCGTCTCCGAGGGCACAAGCCGCGATCGCGGCACAGAGCGACAAAACCAAAGGAAAACGCGGGCGCATCGGTCCCGTCACATATCTCGCCCGCGGCGTTGCGGCAATCGAACCCGACGCGGAGACGCGGATGTTAGCGCGAGCACTTGCGCATCGCCGTCGCGCCAGATGGTCCGCGCGCGCCCCGGTGAAAAGGAGTCCATCTATTGGAAAATAGAAAAGAAAAAGCAACCGGCCACGTAACCGAGCAGCGCCTCCGTCGTAGTGACCTGCGAGGTGCAACGATGACGACTTCTCTCATCACCAAGCTCGCAGCGCTTTTCCTCCTCGCTTCCTTTGCCGTGGGTTGTGCAGCCGAAGACGTCGAAGAAGAAGAGGAGCAAGGGGAGACGAGCTCGGCGCTCGCGAGCTCCTGCTCGGCGGGGTACGCGTGCATCTATCAGCACAGCAAGTTCGGAGGTCGCCTGCTCCAGTTCCGGGACGGCGGCTGTCAGAACCTGGGCGGCAAGTACAACTTCAACGACCGCGCGAGCAGCATCCGCAATCGCACGGGCAGGACCCTCCGTCTCTACAAGGATGCAAACTGCAAGGGCAGCACGCGCACCTTCGGACCGGGCGAGCAGACGCAGAGCCTCGGCGGCTTCGGCGACGAAGCCTCCTCGATCCGCATCTTCTGATCGCCCGCGCTCGCCCGACCGTGAGGGACCTCCGTGCCGAGGTCCCCGCGGTTCGTGGGCATGGTTGCGCGATGGGAAAGGAGCCGCCGGTTGCTAGGCGGCAACGGTCATCGAAGATGCGCGGTCGTAACCCGTGGGGGCGCGCGTCGAGGTCGTGCGCTACTCCATCAGGAGGAGCGCCTGCACTTGACGGTGGAGGATCCGACCAAGCAGGAGCTCGCGCGTCGCGAGGCGCCGCGTCTCGTCCGCGCCATCCTCGCCGCGCGATGACGACGCCGACCAGGGCCGCACGCGTTCGTCTGCATCCTGTTCACGCGCGCATGCTGTCGAGGCGCGCCTGTCGGTCACCAGAGCGCGGGATGAGTCGACGACTGGATGTGGAAGCGCGAGCGCGTGACGTGACTTCGAGGAGCGTCGTGTACAGGAACCGCGCGGCGCGCGATGTCGGCGTGCTCCGCCACGCTCGGTTAGGCGCAACGTTGCCGCACTGCTGTCGGGTGGGTGGCGTGTTTTTGCGCAATCGAGGTGGGGGGATCTGGATCGGTCAGGCACCGCCCTACCGGATCGTGTGTGGGCGCTTTGACTACCCTGCAGTGATTGTTCCTCGTGAGGCGGGGGCTAGTGAATTCGGTGGGTTGAATGATGTGGCCTACATTTGACTACCTTGTCGGTGTTTTGGCGCCGTCGTTGCACGAGGGGTGGGTATGAAACGTCTGCCCTTCGCGCTTGTCGCTCTTGCCCTTTCGGTTCCTGCGGTCGCATGCCTCGACGAAGGGACGGATCGGGAAGGGGTGTCGTCCGACAACCTCGACGAGGCGACCAAGACCGCGTGCAACTTCGGGTTCACGCCGGTCGACGCCGCGGCCAACAAGCCGATCAAGCTCGGGCCGAAGAGCAACGTCGTCGGCGGCAGGCGCCTCGCGGTCGGCAACTTCGCGAAGGACAAGAACCCCGACATCGTCGTCGCGAGCGACGTCACCAAGATCCAGCTCTTCGTCGGCAAGGGCGACGGCACCTTCTCCGCCGTCGCCGAGAAGAACGTCGCCGGCGCCGTCACCGGCCGGACGCGTACCGCGCTCACCGTCGCCGCGACCGGCGACTTCGACGGCGACGGCTACCAGGACCTCATCCTCGCCATCACCTCCGTTCCGAAGGGCGAGAACCCGGACCCGAAGGACATCCGCGTCGACTACAAGGTCGTGAACGGCACGTCCGACCAGAAGCTCGCGCTCTCGGGTCAGGTCCTTCCGCCCGTCATGGAGAAGGTCCTCTCCCATACCGTGGGTGACCTCGACGGGGACGGCGCCGACGACCTCGTCATCCTCACCGACAAGGGACAGAGCTTCATCTTCGGTCAGAAGAACAACCGCGACGTCAAGCCCGAGACGATCGAGTACTCGAACGCCTCCAAGCGCGTCCTCGCGTTCGTCACGCCGAAGACCGAGGACAAGCCCGCCGCGCTCAACATCCTGACCAACAACGGCAAGGTCAGCACGCTCACGTTCGGCGGCGATCGCAAGGTCACGTCCGTCACGACCACGCTCGCCGGCTTCGACAAGAAGGCCCCGCCGGTCGTGTCCGATCTCGACGAGAACGGCTCGCTCGAGGTCGCGATGCTCTCCAACAAGCTCACGATCTCGACGCTCGGCGCCAAGGGCAAGCCGCTCACGTTCGACGACGTCTCGGGCCGCACCGTCGGCGCCGCCGACTTCGACGCGAACGGCAACCACGAGATCATCTACGCCGTCTCCGACGAGACGAAGCTGTACGCCGCCTGCGGCTACGCGCCGGACGCGACCGCGATCGCCGCGGTGGAGCTCCCGATCGCGTACAGCCCCGACATGTTCCTCGGCAGCACCGACGACCTGAACGGCGACGGCAAGCCGGACCTCGTCACGCTGCCGACCGCCGGCGGCGAGCTCAAGGTCTACCTCGGCGGGACGCGCAACGATCCGCCGCCGGAGCTCACCGTCTTCTCCGCGAGCGCCGAGGTCGCGCCCGACGCGGGCGCCGACACGGGCACGCCCGACACGGGCACGGAGACGCCCGACACCGGGACCGCGGAGGACGCGGGCACGGTCACCGCCGACGCGGGCGAGACGCCGGAAGACGACGCGGGGCCGGCGCCGGATGCGGGTCCGTCCTCGGATGCAGGCCCGCGCCCGGACGCGGGAGGCGGCGGCGGTGGTGGCGGCGGTGGCAACACCGACCCCGATCAGGCCGGCGACGACGATGACAGCGAAGAGCCCACCGAGCGCCCGGTCGACGAGGCGGACGGTCCGACGAAGAAGCCGAAGAAGCCGACCACGAAGCCCTCGACCACCGGCGGCGTCACCATCACGCCGCGCCCGCAGCCGCAGGCAGTCAACGACGGCTGCTCGGCCACCCCGGCCTCCTCGCACGGCGTCTCCACCAGCGCGATCGGCGGTGTGATCGCCGCGATGCTCCTCCTCGGCCGCCGCCGCCGCAAGTCGTAGCCTCCGGCCCGCACTCCCACCCCTCGAGAAGGACAGCGAAAATAGCTGTCCTTTTCGCATTTGACGTTGGGTGCCGAAATGTAGGGAAGGGCCGAGGGCGCGGGCCCGTATGTCGTACGTGCCCATGCTCAAGCGCCTCTCCTTCGCCCTGGTCGCGGTCTCGTTCACGGTCCCGGTCGTCGCCTGCCTCCACCAAAACGAGGCCCAGACGGACGGCGCGGCTGCCCACCTCGACGAAGAGACGAAGGCCGCGTGCAACTTCGGCTTCGATCCGGTGGCGCAGCCGCTTCCGGACCTCGTCGCGCTTGGCGGCGGAGAGAGCCCGCTGCTCGCGCCGGCCCGCCTCGTGTTCGGTCGCTTCGACAAGGACGACAAGCTCGACCTCGTGCGCGTCCGGGACAAGAACAACCTCCAGTTCTACAAGGGGCAGGGCGACGGCACGTTCAAGGTCGGCGCGGAGGAGAAGCTCGGGCAGCGCTGGGACTCGACGCGGACGCGCACGTCGCTCGCGATCGTCGGTATCGGCAACTTCGACGGCGACGACTACGACGACGTCCTGGTCGCGCAGACGTCGGTCCCCAAGAACGACGAGAACGGCCCCGAGCAGATCGAGTACCGCATCGTCTACGGCACGAAGGACGGCGACCCGGCGTTCTGGAACCAGAAGACGATCCCGGCCGTCACGGAGAAGGTCCTCTACCACGTCATCGGCGACCTCGACGGCGACGGCAAGGACGACGTCGTGATCGTCACCGCGACCTCGCAGACCGCGCTCTTCGGCGGCGCGAACCGGAACGTGCAACCGGTCTCGATCGCGTACGCGAACGCGGCCGAGCGCCGGTTCGCGTTCTACTCGCCGAAGGCGGGCAAGAAGCCCGCGGGCCTCGTCCTCGTCACGGACGACAAGATCGCGACGCTCACGTTCGACGCCACGCCGGCGCACGCGGCGACCGCGGTCGAGACGCCGTGGACCTCGTTCGTGAAGGGCGCGACGCGCCTCGGCGGCGACCTCGATCGCGACGGCAAGAGCGAGCTCGCGATCCTCTCCGACACGCTCACGATCACGTCGATCGACGCGACGAAGCAGTCGTCCGAGCCGCTCACGTTCGCGACACTCTCCGGCCGCGCGAAGGCCGCGCTCGACCTCGACAAGAACGGCAAGGGCGAGATCGTCTTCGCCGCCGCGGACGACTCGAAGCTCTACGCCGCGTGCGGCTACGGTCCGACCGCGAAGGCCGTCGCGGCCGTCGAGCTCCCCATCCCGTACAGCGCCGACACGTTCATCGCGGGCACGCCCGACCTCAACGGCGACGGCAAGCCGGACCTCGTCACCGTGCCCGTCGGCGGCGGCGAGGCCAAGGTCTACCTCGCAGGCGCGCCGGCCGCGCCCGCGCCGGCGCTGACGTTCTTCGAGTCGAACCTCGCCGAGCCGCCGCCTCCTCCGCAGGAGGAGGACGCGGGCCCGGACCCCGACGCGACCGTGGAAGAGGAGGACGCCGGCCCCGCACGCACCGACGCGGGCGAGCCGCAGGAGGAAGACGCGGGCGAGCCTCCGCCGCCGCCGCCGCCG